>QZKR01000028.1 GCA_003598065.1 Myxococcales bacterium
CGTCGGAATAGACGGCGACCGTGGCGACGCCCATCTCGCGCGCCGTCCGCATGACGCGGATGGCGATCTCTCCCCGGTTGGCGATCAGGATTTTGCGGAACATGGCCGCTCCTACATGCGGAAAGTGCCGTGGCCCTGCTGGCGCGGCTCCAGCGGGCGATTGGCGGCCGCCGCCATGGCCAGGCCGACGACGTCGCGCGTCTTGGCCGGGTCGAGGATGCCGTCGTCCCAGAGGTTCGCCGTGCTGTAATAGGCGTTGCCTTCCTTATCGGCCGTTTCGATGATCGGCTGGCGGATCGCCGCCACGAATTCCTCGGGCAAGGGTTGCTCGCCTTCGCGGGCGAGCTGATCGTTCTTGACCGTCACCAGCACGTCGGCCGCCTGTTCGCCGCCCATGACGCCGATGCGCGCGTTCGGCCACATCCACAGGAAACGCGGCGAATAGGCGCGGCCGCACATGCCGTAGTTGCCCGCGCCGAAGCTGGCGCCGAGAATGACCGTGAACTTCGGCGTCGTGGCCGTGGCCACGGCGTTGACCATCTTGTGGCCGTCCTTGGTGATGCCGCCGCGCTCGTACTCGCGGCCGATGATGTAGCCGTTGATGTTCTGCAAAAACAACAGCGGAATGCCCTGGCGGTCGCAGAGCTGGATGAACTGCGTCGCCTTCAGCGAGCTTTCGGAAAAGAGCACGCCGTTGTTGCCCAGGATGCCGAACAGGTAGCCGTGGATGTGGGCCCAGCCGCAGACGAGCGTCGGGCCATAGAGTTGCTTGAATTCCTGGAATTCCGAGCCGTCCACCATGCGCGCGAGGACTTCCCGGACATCGTAGGCGGTGGAAAGCTTTTCCGGCACGATGCCGTAAATTTCCTTCGCACCGTAGAGCGGGTCTTTCGGCTCGCGCATCGGAAAATCGCCCTTGCGGGCGGGCGGCAGCATTTCGACGATCTCGCGCACGATCTCGATGGCCTGGGCGTCGTCCTCGGCGATGTAATCCGATACGCCCGATTCCGCGCAGTGCACCATCGCGCCGCCGAGCTCCTCCGCCGTCACTTCCTCGCCCGTCGCGGCGCGCACCAGCGGCGGTCCGCCGAGAAAAATCGCGCCCGTGCCCTTGACGTGCACGACGTGATCCGACATCGCCGGGATATAGGCCCCGCCGGCCGTGCACAGCCCCATCACCGCCGTGATCTGCGGCAGGTTCATCTTGGACATGATCGCCTGGTTGTAGAAGATGCGGCCGCCGTCGTCCACGTCGGGGAAGATCTCCGACTGCATCGGCAGAAAGGCCCCGCCGGAATCGACGAGGTTGATCGTCGGCAGGCGGTTTTCCATGGCGATGGTTTGCAGGCGCAGGCTCTTCTTGACGCCCAGCGGATAGACCGTGCCGCCCTTGATCATCGGGTCGCTGGCGTGGATGGCGACCTCGCGCCCGCACACCAGGCCGATGCCGCTGCGCGCACCGGCGCCGTGGACGCCGCCGTCGTACATGCCCCGCGCCGCCAAGGGCGCGATCTCCAGCCAGGGCGTGTTGCGGTCCAGCAGACGGTCGAGCCGCTCCTGAACGGTGAGCTTGCCCAGCTCGCGGTTGCGGGCGATCGCTTTCTCGGAGCGCTGCTCGCGCGCTTTTTTCAATTCCGCGCGCAAATCGGCGACGAGCTTTTCCATCGCGGCGTAATTCGCCTTGTAGCTTGCGCTGCCGGTATCGATTCTGGATTCGATGATGGGCATCCTCAAACCTCGTAGCGGATCAGCAGATCCTTGGCGATGCGTTCCTTGGCGGCGGCCGTATCCGTGCCGGCGATGCCGATGTATTGGGCGTCGCGCAAGGCCCGCGCAAACAGGCTGCCGCCCGCGAAACCGTCCGCCCCCGCGATCTGCAAGGCTTCGCGGGCGACCGCGGCGGCGGTGTCGGCGCAGAACGCCTTGGCGGCGCGGCCGATCGTATGGGCTTCGGGGTCTTTCACCGCTCGCAGCCAGATCGCCCGCAGCGCCAGGAGTTCGGCCGTCTGAACCAGGGCCAGCAACTCGGCGATGGTGTAGCGTACATGTTGATCGGCCATGCGCGGCTTGCCCGTCGCGCCCGCTTCGCCGGCATACGTCTTGATCGCCTCGAAGACGCTCTTCATCAGCCCGGCCGCCGCCACGGCCAGACCCAGGTCATTGGTGGCGGCGAGGCTGTCGATCAGCCGCGAGCCGTCGAAAGGCCCCAGGGCGCGGGAGGCGCTCACCGGCGTAGCGTTGAACCTCATCTTGGCGAAGGCGACGCCATTGACGCCCGCACTCTCGGTGCGTTCGCCGATGACCACGCTGACGTCGTTCGCCTTGATCAGCAGAATAAACGGTTTGTCCTCGACGGAGGTCTCGACGGCCAGCCAGTCGGCCACGGGAGCGTTCACCACGAAGCTGGTTTCGCCGTTCAGCAGAAAGCCGCCGCCGCTTCGCGAAGCCGAAAGCGCCAGCGGGGAACGGGCGGCGTCCAGCAGCGTAACGGCGGCCAGCGCCTCGCCGCGCATGATCGGATCGAGGATGACGGACTTGACGTCGGCGTTGGCGTATTTTTTCACCGTACGGGCGAACAGTCGCGTTTTCTGCAACGCGATCGCCAGCGAGAAGGAGGCGCGGGCCGTCTCCATTTCCATCAGCGCCAGGGCCAGCGCGTTCTCCTCGCCGTAATCGCCGAGCGCCAGCGTCCAATAACCGGCTTGAACCAGCGGCTTGAGGAGGTCGAGGGTGAGGGCTTTCAATTCCGGCGGCTGGGCCGTTTCCAGTCGCGCGAACGCCGTCGCCTCCCGCCGCCGAAAGGCCTCGGCCGCCTTGGCCTGCATTTCATTTTGAAGGGGAGTGGGATCGAAGTTCATGGCTTGCCTCTCACATGAGCTTGGAGATGATCATTTTCTGAATGTCGGACGTGCCGCCGCCGATCGGCGCCAGCCGGCTGTCGCGGAAGACGCGCTCGACATCGTACTCGTGGCAGTAGCCGTAGCCGCCGTGCAGCACCAGCGCGTCGTTGAGCGGCGCCAGCGCCCAATCGGCCACGAACAGCTTCGCCACGGCCGCCTCCAGGTGGTTGAGCGGCTTGCCCTGATCTTTGCACCAGGCGATGCGGTAGACAAGCGTCCGCGCCGCCTCGCTGAAAATCTTCAAATTCGCCAGCTTGTGCTGGATCGCCTTGAATTCGGCGATGGGCCGGCCGAACTGCTCCCGCTCCTGGGCGTAACGGGTGGAACGCTCGATCACGAACTGGATGCTGCCGAGCAGCGGCGCGAGCAGGGCGCTGCGGTCCCATTCGACGGTCTGCATCGCCATCAGGAAGCCCGCGCCCTCGAAGCCGAGGAGGTTTTCTGTCGGCACGAAGCAGTCTTCGAGCACGAGTTCCGAGGTGGGCGAGGTGCGGCAGCCCAGCTTGTGCAGGTTGCGGCTGGCGGAGAAGCCCGGCATGCCTTTCTCGACGATGAAGGCCGACATGCCGGCGTGGCCGCCCTTGGGATCCGTCTTGGCGTAAATGACGGCGACGTCGGCGATCGAGCCGTTGGTGATGAACATTTTGGAGCCGTTGAGCCGATAGCCGCCGTCCACCTTGTCCGCCCGGGTGCGGAGGGCCACCACGTCCGATCCCGCCCCCGGCTCGGTTAGCGCCATGCAGCCGATCCATTCGCCGCTGGCGAGCCTGGGCACGTATTTCCGCTTCTGCGCTTCCGTGCCGTTCTGGAAAATCGTGTCCATGCAGAGGAAAGTATGCGCGCCGTAGCTCAGCGTCAGCCCGCCGTCGATGCCGGCCTCGCCTAATGCTTCGCCGGCCAGCACGCAGGTCATGACGTCCGTGCCGCTGCCGCCGTATTCCTCCGGCAGATGCAGGCCGAAGAGGCCGAACTCGCCGAGCTTTTTCCAGGCGTCGAAATCGAAGGCCGAGCGGAAGTCCTGGTCCTGCACGCGGGGCGCGATTTCGTTGAGCGCGAAACGTCGGACCCGGTCCTTGAAATCCAGCTGTTCATTGGTGAGGCGGAAATCCATATCGCATCTCCCTTTGCGCCGGACGAGCTAAGCCGGCCGTGCGCCGTTCATGAAGACGGTCATCATGCCGTCGATCAGCCGATTGCGCGCCGGTTCGCCGTGCAAGGGCTGGTTGTCGAGCACCATCGCGGAGAGCAGCGCTTCCAGCCCCCCGAGGTAAAGGTAGGTCAGGTGACCGGGCTTCACGTCGGCGCGCAATTCGCCGCGCTTCTGGGCGGCGGTCATCATCCGTTCGACGCGGCCGATGAAGGCCTTGAAGGTTTTCAACCGTTGCGGCGACAGACTCGACGTCGAACGGGAGGTTTCGGCGATGAACACGTGCACCGAGTCGGGATCGGCGGCGTATTCGTCGAGCAGGTAGCCGAACAGGCCGCGCAGCTTGTCGGCGATGGGGCTGGAATCGCGGTCGAAGGCGTCGAGGCGATCGAACAGCCGCGTCCACCATTGCTCCAGGATGGCGTTGAAAATATCTTCCTTGCTGCGGAAGTAGTGGTAGGCCAATCCATAGGAGACGCCCGCCCGGCGGGCGATGTCGGCCATGCGGGCCCCCTCGCGACCACGGGCGCGAATCTCCGCGCAGGCGGCTTGCAAAATAGCCTGCTCTCGCCCTCCGTTGGCCGGCTGGTCTTTGGCGCGCTTCGGCATCGGAGCCTCGTTTTCGATTGAACCACGCCCAACGTGTCACGAGTTGATTGATTTGTCAATCAATTTGGAGGGGAAGGGGAAAATGCCTGGAGCAGGTTGGAAAACCTGCTCCAGCATCCACTACACCTTTGCTTGTTGGTCAACGAATAATCGGTCTCAGTCCAGCACCACGCCCCACTCGACGGCCGTGAAACCCTGACGGGTCATGGGGGCGATGGCAGGGGCGAGCAGCGGCCGCGCCGACGTCTCCGGGGAGATCACGAACCACAGCCTGAACAACGAGTCCGGCGCGGGTTCGATGAAGAGTTCGGCCAGCGGGTCGAGGATCTGCGCCGCGCTCAACGGATAGACGGCGTAGAACGGCGCGAGCGGCAGATGCACGCTCCAGTAATCGACGAAGTCGGCGGTTTCGGCCGGCGTGAAGCCGTAAGCCGTAAGCGTCTGGTCGAAGAATTCCGCCACGTCGGCGGCGGGCACGGCCCAGCCTTCCGCGAGCGGGAAGCGGTGCGGGATCTCGGCTTCATAAAAGAGGTAGCGGTACTGCCCGTCGATCAGGCCGTCCGGCGACACCGTGACCTGCCAGCCCTGACCGTATTCCGGGATCGACTGCGTGACCTCGCAGGTCCAGCAGAGCCCGAGCGTCACCGACACCTCGGTCGTCTGCGTGGGGTACAGGTAAAGGTTCGGCTTGTCCGCCATCGCCTCGGTGGTGATGGTGAAATCGACGATCGTCTCCTGCCTCGCGAAAACTTGCACGGCGCCGCGCTGGTCGCCTGTCTCCCAAGCGTTTCGTTGGGCGGACATCCTGTAGAGGCCGGGCGAGAGCGTGAACGAATAAGCCCCCTGGTCGTCCACCGTGGCCTCGGCGATCAATTCGTCGTTCTGTATGACGGTGACGGTCGCGCCCACAGCCGGGCCGATCCAGACCGGATCAGGGTTCATTCCGTCGTATTCTTCAAGATTCACCGTTCCCCTGACCGAGCCCATCTCCGAGAGCGCCCCCGCAACCTGCTGGTATTGAACAATGGCGCGCGAGACGTCGCGCGGACGCGGATCCAAAAACAGCGGCAGCATCTCCGCTGTATGGCTGTCGGGCCAGAGGTAAATCACGAAAGCTCCGTTCCTGTAGCCGGGCTGCAGGAAAAAGGCGTCGTTGGAATACAGGCCGAAGAAGACGTCGCGCCAGGCGTTCATGAAAACGTTCACTTCGTCCGGATAAAGCCCCGCCGCCGCCAGTTCGGCGGCCAGCTCATCGGCCAGTCCGCTCCAGCCCGCCGGGATTTCGACGGGCATCCATTCCTCATTGGATGTCAGATGGTGAAGCGCCAGATGCTGCACGGTGGGCGCTTGGTCGCCGGGGCCGATGGCATCCACTTTGCCCCAGGCGAGATCGGCGGCGGTGACGGGGCAGAAGGTCGGATCCATGCACTCGCCTTGCGTGTTCCGATAGAGCAGAAGAACCGGCCCCAGCGGCACGTCGCTGTTGTTGGCGAGCGTGAAGGTGACGGAATCGCCGGACTCGTCCATGACGAATTGCGCATCGAGCGGCGGGATGTAGGTGGCCAACTCGCCGGTGTAGAAGAGCAGCTTGGAAACGACGCCATCAGCGCTGAGACAGTCCGCGTCCGGCACGACCCAGGCGGGGAGCTGGTAAATCTCGCGGTCTTCCGGATCGAACTCGTCGAGGCCCGGCTGCGGCGTGGGCGTGGTCTCGCACTCGCCTTGCGTGACGTCGATATCGCTCCACCAGATCGTCGGGCCGTTCGGCCGCTCGGGCCAGGTTTCCGTCGTGCCGCCCGAGGCGAAGTGCACGCCCACGTCCAGCGTCATGGGCTGATCGGCGTAGATGTAGATCACCGGCTTGGCCGGCATCGCGCCCCAGTAGCGGGGCGAACCGGCCGCAACCTCCGAACCGCCGGCCAGATGCGGCAGGTTCACCCCCCACTCGTGCAGGGTGTAAGGCTCGACGGACAGGACTTCGCAGGTTCCGCCGCACTCGGGATGCGTGGCTTGCAGCGGCTTGCAGTAGCCTTCCAATGTGCATTCGAAATCGGACATGCATTCATAATCGCCGATGCCAATGCACATCATCGTGCCGCCGACGTTCTGGCAGGTGCTGCACGGCGGGCAGTCCTCGGAGAAACGGCATTCCCCCTCGAAGTCGTAGTCCATGTCGCCGTCGGGCTGGTCGCCGTCCGGCTCGGAGGGGCAGGTTCCGAATGAGCCGTCGGGGTACTCGCAGGGCAGGCCTCCCGGGCAGCCGGCATTGGTGCAGCAGTATATAACGGGTGATTCGTCGAAGGGACCGTCATCGCACGCTTGGGTCTCGGTGCAGACCCAGCCTTGCGGGCAATCGCAGAGACTTTGACATTGAGCTTCGTCGCCGTCCGGCAGGTCTCCATCCGTTGAATCGCCATCCGGAAAATCGCCGTCCGGCAGGTCGCCGTCCGTCGCATCTCCGTCCGTCGCCTCGTCGCCATCCGCCTCTTGGCTGTCGCCATCGGCGAAGGTCAGCGTTTTCTCCTCTACGCAACCAAAACCCGCGAGGAACAAAAGCACGGCAACCCAGATTCCCACCCATCGGATAGCCATGGCGGCGTCTCCTCTCTTTTGGTCCCAATATTGATCGCGACACCTGCGGATGATCAGTGCAAAATTTCGGCCAATCACCCGACCGGAAAACCTTTTTCAATCCGCGAGCTTGCCGAACAGGGACGTCAAAGTGCTGTAAAGCGATGTTTACATCCGAACGACGCCTGTCCGACTAAGGCGCGTCCATCGAGCCGATGGCGTCGTGGACGCCGTCGTGCGCATAGACTTTTATGTAGCAGCTTCGCGCCGAGAAAGAACGGAATTCCTCTGGAATTTCCAAACGGGCGCTGAATGCGCCGCCGGCGTCCACGGGGACTTCCGCGCCGACCAGCACTTTGTCCACGGCCTTTTCCCAGTTGCGCTGGACGGTGGCTTCGTCGGGGGCGTAGGGATCGACCTCCTCCAGTTCGTGCAGCATCACCGTTCGCTTCACTTCCAGCGTCACGAAGGCCGTCCCCTCGCTCACGTCGGGGGCCACGCCTTCCACCGTGAATACGCCGTCCGCCACGGAGCCTTCGGTGACGCCCGGCTCGAAGACGATCCGGCCACGGGGCAGATTGAGCGCCGTCGCCGGGTCGCCGAGCAGGTTGTAAAGGTCGAGGTGCTCGTAACGCAGCATCTCCTGTTCCTCGCGCGGGACGCCGCTGGTCTCCGCGCCGTTATCGACGATGCGGCGGATGTCGTCGTCGTTTTCGATCGCCTGATGCTTGGCGATGAACACGGCCTCGCCGATCGTCGGCGGCTGGGCGTCGAGGATGGCGCGCTGCAATTCGTAAGGCAATATTGCGTTGCCGTAAGGGTGCGTCGTGCTCGACCCGGCGAACGAGACGAGCGCGCCGTCCGTTTTCCAAATGATCGCCTCGGCGATCGAATCCATGTCGGAGGCGAAATCGCCGTTGCCGCAGGCGAAGAAGAAGGAGAACGGCAAGCGGTGTCCGCAATGCACGGCCGCGAGGTTTTCCGCTTCCAAGCCGTCCGTGCCGTCCGTGCTGCCGTGGCCGATATAAACGGAAAAGAGATTACCCTGATTGAACAACTCGACAATTTTCGGCTCGATGGGCGTGTAGTAGTAGGCGCTGGCGGGATTGCCATAGACGCCGAAAACGTCGAAGGCATGGTTCAGTTCTTCCAGAGCCATGAAGGTGACCATCTCGATCATGCCGTCGATCTGCTCGCCGAAGCCGGCCTCGCCGGCCCAGAGCATGAAACGGCGGTTCCAGAGGCCCGTCTCGTAGCTCGACTCATGGGTCTGGACTTTGCTCAAGTAAGCGCGGACCTGCTCCGGCGTGCGCGCCGGAAGGCGGCCGACCACGGCGTCGGGGATGCGGTCGTCGTCAAGATCGCCGTAGGTGTTGTCGGTGTAGCAGTCGCCGGTGGAGCTATAGCAATCGATAACGGGGACCTGCTCGGCCGTCTGCGCCTCCCAGGGCGGCAGGGCGTCGCCGATCAAGAGCAGAAACACGGGCCGCTCGCTGGGATTGTTCGCCTGGGCCGTTTCGACCAAACCCTGCACGGCATTGAGCAGCGACGCCGAGTCGTCGGCGTCGTCCGTCAGGTCGGAGATCGCGAAGCTCTCCACGGCGTAGCCCGTACCGCTCCGGTAGTCGGCGTAATCGGCGGCGGCTTCGGCCAGGCTGTCCGCCGCGACGATCACATAAGGAACGAACGGCGCAACTTCCTGCTCCTCGTCGCCATCGGGTTGGGCGTCCGGTTCGGCGTCCGGCTCGGCGTCGCCGTCGCTCCGGTCGCCGTCCGGCGCATCGCCGTCGAGGCCGTCGCTCTCGCCGTCGCCGTCCGAGTTTTGGGACTCCGCGCCGCCGTTTGTCTCTCCGCAGGCGAGAACGAGAAGCGCCAAAATCGCCGCCGCCGCCAGACATCCGCGTTTCATGGGCAACCTCGAAAAAGCAAGCCTCGTCTCCCAAGAGACCTTGGCGCACCGATTGGAGAATTCGACACGAGAAAAGACGCCCCACGGTTGAATTCAAAATACATGCCAAACGGTGTTTTGCCAACCCTGGACTTGGCGATGAACTTTCCCGGTCTTTTCAAGCCGTTGCCGAGGCGGCGAAAACGCGAACCGCCTGCGGTTCGAGAAAAGAGTCTCTAAACTGTCAAGGTGGATTGACGGGGAGGTCGGAGAAAGCCTGCTTGTATTCATCGTTGCCAGCAAGTAGCATGGGATCGCTATCAAGCCGCATTCTTTCGGGAAAAGCGAGGGGCGGTTGGAGAGATTCGGAAACGCCGTTGCGGGTCCTGCCCGTTCCCAGGCCGGAGGGTTTGGTTCGTGGGTCCTGTTCTTTACAGGACTGGTTCTGCTCTCCTTCATCCTTTACTTCCGCGTGATCGCCTACCCCTACTTGTACGACGACTGGGCGGTGTTGAAAAACGCCGCCGCGCAGACGCCGATGGACTATCTGGCCCAGGTGTTTTCACCCGAGGGGAAAGTGCTTTATCGGCCGCTGGGCCTGCTCTACATGTTCGCCGTGCAGCGCCTCTTCGGCGACAATCCCGTCCCCTTCCATCTGGCGGCCCTGGTTCTGCACGCCGCCAACGCCCTGCTGACGGCGCTGGTCGTGAACCGCCTGTTTGGAGAACGCCGGCTGGCTTGTGCGGCGGGGCTGGTTTATCTCGGAGCATTTTCCGCACATCTGGTCCCGCTGCTCTGGCTGAGCGGGATTTTCGATTTGGGAGGAACGTTCCTTTCGCTATTGGCGCTGCTTTTCTTTTTGCAGGGTCGGGCGCTTCCCGCCGCCGCCGCCTTGCTGGCGGCATTGTTTTTCAAGGAATCGAGCCTGTTGACGCCGGCGGTTATGGCGGCTTGCGGACTGGTTTTGCCGGATGGAACGAGTCCAACGCCGCTTCGGTTCCGGGAAATCGGCGAGCGGGTCGCGCCCTCGGCGGCGATCGCCGTCGCCTTCGCCGCGCTCAAACTATTCGGACAATCGCCGTTCGCGCTGTCCGAAGGGCACCCCTATTACTTGGCGTTGCAGCCGCGTTCGATGGGCGTCAACCTGCTGCGCTATGCGACGTGGGGAGTTCAGGCGCTTCTCCCGCCCTTCGCGGTTCTCGCGCCCGAGACGGCGAAAGCGGCGGCGGGCGCGGCCGTCGGCGCGGGCGTGCTTGTGCTGGCGTATTCGCTTGCGCGGATGCGGCGTTATTTCAAAGGGCCGCAGCGGCTTGGCCCGGCGACGGATCGAAGAGAGTGGGCCTTGTGGGCCTGGGTTCTGCTCGGGCTTGCGCCGGTGCTTCCCCTGCCCAATCATGCGTTTCGCTACTATCTCGTGTTTTCGTTGCCTGCGCTGGCCGCGATCGCCCTGCTCTGGGCTCGAAGGGGCCTGACCGGCTGTCGGATTCGGAGTGAACGGCAGCCGACGTGGCTTCTCGTTCTGGCCCTGCTGCACGTATCGTCCGCCGTTGCTTTCCTGCCCGTCTTCGATGCCCGCGCCTGCGGCCTCGCCGAGCACCAGGAAGCCACGTTCGTCTGTCAGGGCAAAAGGGTGGCCATGGCCAGGGAAGCCTTGCGGCAAGCCTTCTTGGGCGAACGGCGTCTCCCGGAGCGCTCGGCGATCGTGTTCGACCGACTCGACGTCTGGGCTTTTCATCGGAATGCGGGGCCTCGGCTTTGGCTGTCGGACGAAAGCCTGGAAGTATACGCCCTGGAGGAAATCAAAAGGGACGCGTCCGGATTGTACGTGCAAGACGTGGCGCGGGATCAGGTGGAAGCTCATTATCTGAAGCCGGCGGGGGCGGAAAAACGCTATTTGGATCCCCGGCGCACGTTTCTGTTTCGCTTCGGCGACCATCCATCGCCTCGGGTGGAGGAAGCCGCCCTGCCTGTCGAGATCGGGCCGCCTTAAGCTCCTGCAAATTCAGCGCTAACCTTGTCTCAGAGCCTCCTTTAATTCTCTTTGTCGTCCGGTTGGCCATCGGTTAAGATCGAGTTAATTTCAAATAAGGAGATCCCCATGCTCCAGCGTTTCACTTGGGCGGTCGCTCTTGCTGTCGGTCTGGCGCTTGCCGCCGCGCCCGAGGTTTCCGCCGAGCCGCGCTACAGCGCCGACGGTTCGCAGGTGTTCTGGTTCGTCCAGATCTCCGATACGCACGTCTCGACTTTCTTCAACAGCGACTATGACGACCGCCTGCTCTGGGCCTTGGGCGAAGGCGTGCAGACGGTGGGGCCGTGGTTCGTCGTCGTCACCGGAGACCTCACCGACTCCACCGACGGCGTGGTCTACGGCACGGGCCCGCACCTTGTCGAATGGCAGGAATACCGCAGCCTCCTCGCCCAGGCAGGGGTGGCGGAGGATTTCTATTTCGACCTGCCCGGCAACCACGACGCTTACGGCGACGGCCAGTTGCGTTTTTACCGCCAGAATGCGCTTTCTCCTTCAGCCTACCTCTCGACGCAGCCCTACTGGGCGGTCGATATGCCTTACGGCCAGTTCAATTTCTTCGGCGCGGCCGACCCGGCCAACGACGGTCTGCAATGGCCCTGGGACAACGACCAGTTCACCGACGAGGAAATGAACGAATTGGAAACGAACCTCGCCTGGCTGGGCGAGGCGGATTTCGCCATGGCCTTCGGCCACCACGACTTCGCCGGGGTGGCCAATTCCGAGCGCTTCCTCACCATCCTGCTCGCCGCAGGCGCGACCTATTACGCCCACGGCCACGAGCACGATCTGGGCGCGCGCCTGGACTCCGACGGCGTGCTGCGCTTCCGCATCGATTCGCTCGGGCAGAGCACGGACAACCACTTCGCCGTTTACGCCCTGGACGACGGCGCGCTCTCGACGACGGCCGTTTCCGGCGCCTCGCCCTGGCCGTTGATCGTCGTCACCGCGCCCGTGGCGGCGCGCTACGACTTCACCGGCCGCAACGCCGAAGACCGCTCGGGGCGGCTTCCCGACGGCCGCCTCGGCCAGCGGGCCCGCGCCGACGAGACCCCCGTGGACAATCCCCACGCGCCGGGCGTGCCGCGCCAGTGCGCGCAGGCGCCGTTGCGGGCGCTCGTTTTCGACAAGGGCGGCGTGGTTTCCGTGCGCTTCCGCATCGACGGCGGCGAGTGGCGGCCGATGAGCGAGCGGGGCGGCGCGCCGGAGCAGTGGCGGGCCCGTTTCGACGCGACGCCGCTTGCCGACGGGCTGCACGCGCTGTCCGTGGAGGCGCAGGGGACGCAGACCGTCGCCGAAACGATCCAGTTCCGCGTCGTCGATCTCCCTTGCGACATCGGCGAAGAGGATGCCGACGAGCCGCTGGAACAGGGGCGGGTCCGCAGGCTGTTTAACGAAACGGACGGCGACGCGCCCGATGGAGACGTTCCCGACGGCGATATTCCGGACGGCGACGTTTCGGATGGCGACCTGCCCGATGGCGACGAGGATTTTGAGACCGCCGACGGCGATGTCGGCGATGGCGACGAGCCAACGCCCGCCGATGGCGATGAAATTCCCGACGGCGACGAAGAAGCATCGCCACCCGATGCGACGGACGGCGATGCTCCGGGCGACGGCGATCCGATCATCGAGGTTCCGGACGGCGACCACAACTCGATCATCCCGCCCGAAACCGGCGACGACGGGGCCGGTTCCGGTGGCTGTGCGGCGACGACCGCCGCCCCCTGGGCATGGGCGCTGTTTGCGGCGTTGGCCATGGCGAGGGGCAGGCGGAAACGGCAAGCGTCCGGGGAAATATAAAAAAAACGGGGCAAGGCGTGAGCCCTGCCCCGTTTTGGAGCTAGCTTAGGTTTGCGGTCGAAGCCGCTGGTCCTTAGTAGCGCCGTCCCCGCCCGCCGCCGTCGCGACGCGGCTCCCTTTCCTGGGCGACGCTGACCTTGATGGTCCGCCCGTCCAGATCTTTGCCATCCATCGCCAGCGCCTTCTCGGCATCCGCCTGGTTGGCGAAGGTCACGAAACCGAAGCCGCGGCTGCGGCCAGTCTCGCGATCGGTGATGACCTTGGCCTCCTCGATCTGGCCGAAGGGCGCGAAAGCCCTCTCCAAACCAGCATTGTCCGTGTTCCAGGAGAGGCCGCCGACGTAAAGTTTGTTCTGCATGCAAGGATCCTTTCTGAAAGTGAGGCCGAGCCCCAGGACTATTCCCGATAAGGCGATGCTGGCGAATTGCGGTGGATGTTTTCGAGAGGCGTGTCTGAAGACATGACCGATAATCGCAAAGCCATCACCATGGGCTCGATCCGTATTTATTCGAAAAATAAAGGCAAAGCAAGAAAAAAATGACTGCCGCGCTCGGGAAACCGAGGCGCCGCCATTTTCGGCGTTTCCGGTCCCGCCCCCTGCCGTTCGGATCGCGGTTTTGCTTTCCCCGCCGGCGGTTAGGGGGATTCCTTCAAGAGCGGGTCGTACTCGCCCACCGCTTTGTTCAGGGTCAGCGCGTTGAGGTCGTGCTGGAGCTTCTCCATGATCAGGCCGACCCGAGCGTTGCCGAGCTGCGTCCGCGCGGCGAGCACGTCGAGGCTCGTCGCCAGGCCGATTTCGTATTGACGCGTCACGAGGTGGTGCGTTTCCTCGGCGAGCCGCGCCTGTTCCCCGGCCATCTCCACGTTGCGCCGGCTTTTCGCCAGCTCGCGCAGATTCGTGTCCACTTCCTGGCGGATGTTCAAATCAAGCTGACGGGAGTTGTTGGCCGCCTCGCGGATCTTCGAATCGCGCTCGTACAACTCGGCGATGCGCAGACCGCCGTCCAGGAGATCCCATTTCGCTCCGAAGATCAGCCGCCAGCTATCGTGCTCGCCGGAGAAACCGGCCGCCGAGTCCCACATCCAGTTGTAAGTGACGTCGAAAGTCGGGACCCACTTGACCCAGGTATCGATTTTCTCGCGCTGGGTCATCTCTTCGGCAAGATGCGCGGCCCGCAGGTCGAGCCGGTCCGTAAGCGCTTTCTCGATCAGCGCATTCCGCCCGTCCTGGACGGCGGCCACGGGCTCGGGGACGGCCGTCTCATAAGGCTCTTTCACGCCGATGAGGTAGCTTAGGGCCGTCTTCGCCAGGGCGTGAGCGTCCTGGGCGTTTTTCAACTGCTTTTCCTGCTCCTTCACGTCCAATTCGGCCCGCAAAAGATCGATCTTCGTCGCCTGGCCCACGTCGAGCCGCGCCCGGCTTAGACGCAGGAACTCTCGGGCGTTCTCAAGGTTCTGCTCGGCCGCCTTCACCATTTCCTTCGCGGAGTTTATCTGATAGTAGGCGCTGGCGACGGCGAACAGAAGGTCGCTCTTCTGGTGCCGGCCCGAGGCGCGGGCGAAATCCTCGTTGTCGTAGGCGTTTTTCAAGAGCGGGATCGAGCGGGCGTTGAAGATCGCCATGTTGGCCGTAAAGCCGACATTCTGCCCCCAGCGTTCCTGGATCACGCTCTCCGACAGCGGCAGATCGCCGCCGGCGAGCAGGTCCGCCGGATCGACGTTCGTCAGGTCGGGGAACTCGATAGCGACTTTCTTGTCGTTGAGCGTCACCGAACCGTCGGCGCTGAAACTCGGCAGAAGCATCGCCCAGGCTTTGTAGATCAGCATCTCCGACTGGTAAATGCGCTCGCCGACGTTCTGGATCGACGGATTGAATTGCAAAGCCAGCTTGCGGGCCTGCTCCAGGGTGACGACCGGCCCGTTTTCCTGGGCGAACAAAGCGCCCGCAGGAGCGGCCGCGACGGCCGCCGCCAGGATGAACGCCGAGACGACGCGAAGCGTTTTCATTTCCGCTTCTCCTTTCCTATTTCGAGGCCGCGCCGAAGCGCGAGCCGAACCGCGTCTTGACCCAGTCGATCATTTGCACCTGGAAGAGATACATCACCGGCACCATGATCAGCGTGAGAACCGTGGTGAACGAGAGCCCGAAGATCACCGCCCGGGCGAAGGGTCCCCACCATTCGATGGTCGAGGATCCGAAATCGACCGCGAAATTCTTGAAGTCGATGTTGACGCCCAGCGCCAGGGGCAGCATGCCCAGGATGGTGGTGATCGCCGTGAGCAAAACGGGCCTGAAGCGCGTCATGCCGGCGCGCACCAGGGCCTCGAAGACGGGCATCCCCCGCTGGCGAATGAGGATGTTGCAGTAATCGATCAATACGATGGCGTTGTTGACGGCCACGCCGGCCAGCGAGATCACCGCCATGCCGGTCATGATGATGCTGAACTTGTCCTGGGAGAGCACGAGGCCGAACATCACGCCGATCAGCGACATGACCACCGAACCCATGATGATCGTCGGCTGGAGGAAGGAATCGAACTGGGCGATGAGCACCATCAGAATAAGGAAGACGCCGATGAAAAAAGCTTCGCTCAAGAAGGCGGCGGCCTTCTGCTGCTCTTCGCTTTCGCCGCTGTAATAGATCGAATAACCCGCCGGCAGCGGAACCTTGGCGGAGATCAGCGCCACGACCTCCGGCATGATCTCCGCCGAGCTGCGGCCCGACACCTCCGCCGAGACGAGCACCGTGCGCTTCTGGTCGATATGGTTGATGCTGCCCAGGCCGCCCGTCGTCTCCACATGCGCCACGTCCCGCAGCGGGATGATGACGTCGTCCTCGCCTTTCACCTTGATGTTCAGCAGGTCGTCGATCGACTTGCGGTAATCGGCGTCGTAGCGCACGACGATGTCGTATTCCTCGTCGCCCTCGCGCAGCACCGACGCCTCCGCGCCGTTGACCGCCGTGCGCACCGCCTGGCTGATGACGGCCGTGTTGACCTTGCGCAGCATCGCCTTCTCGCGGTCAACGTCGATGCGGATCTCGGGCTTGCCGCCCTCGTAGTCGTCCTTGATGTCCACGACGTTCGGCGCCGTCTGCAGAAGCTCCTTCACCTGCCGGGCCAGGCCGTTCAGAATGTCGTAATTATCGCCGCTGATCTCCACGGACACCGGCGCGCCGGTGGGCGGACCATGCTCCTCCACGTCAACGCGGAATTCGGCGCCGATGAGCCCTTTGAGCCTTTCTCGGATGGCGGTGATTGTGTCCCAGGTGGAACGGGGACGTTCGTGGCGGTCCTTGAATTCCAGATCGGCCACGGCGATGTTGGGCGAGCCGCCGAAAGAGAAAGCGCTGCCGCTGAAGCCGACGTTGGCCACCGTGACTTCCGTATTGTCGTCGCCGACGGTGATCGCTTCCACCTGCTTCACCATCTCGTCGGTGGTGGCGAGGGCCGTTCCTTGCGGCGCTTTGATCGACACTTGAGCCCGGTCGGGCGTGGTGGTGGGGAACAGCTCCACGCCCGCGCCGAACAGGCCCATGGCGACGAGCGCCAGAACCAGCAAGACGTTGCTGGAGGCCACCATCGTTTTCGGGCGCCTGAGCGACCAGATGAGAAACGCCTTGTAGCCTTTCAGGAGCCAGTGGCGCGCCTCGCCGCTGTCATCGACGAGCGCGCGGCTGCCCTTGGTGCTTAAAAATCCGTGCGCCACGACGGGATTGATGACGAGCGCGACGAACAGCGAGGCGACCAGCACGATGATGACGGTCTTCGGCAGGTAGCTCATGAACTCGCCCATGACGTCGGGCCAGAAGACCATCGGCACGAAGGCCATGACCGTCGTCAGGGTCGATGTAGCCACGGGCCAGGCGACTTCCTTCGTCGCGTCCAGGGCGGCCTGCCAGCGAGACTTGCCCTCCGCGACATGGCGATAGATGTTCTCCACCACGACGATCGAATTGTCCACCAGCATGCCCAGGGCGAGGATGAGCGAGAAGAGAACGACCATGTTCAGCGTGATGCCGAATATCCGCAGAACGATGAAGGTCAGAAGCATCGACAGCGGAATGGCGATGGCCACGAATGTCGCATTGCGCAGTCCCATGGTGATGAAAAGAATGCCGATGACGAGGATCAGGCCGCTGATAATGCTGTTCTCCAGGTCGGAGACCATGTCCTTGACCATCTTGCTCTCGTCCTGGCGAATGGCGATCCGCGTGCCGGCGGGAAAGGTCGGCTCCATCTCCTTCAGGATCTCGCGGACCTTGTCGGCGATGGCGACGATGTTTTCGCCGGCGCGCTTCTTCACGCGCAGCGTCACGCCCTCTACGCCGTTGGCGCGGCTGATCGTGGTGCGCTCCTCGAAACCGTCCACCACCCGCCCGATGTCGCGCAGTTTGATCGGCCGTCCCTCCGGCGCCTTGACAACAATATCCTCCATCAGCGCCACGTTCTGATACTCGCCGGGGATGCGCACCGCATATTTACTCTGGCCCAGGTCCAGGCTGCCGGCCGGCGTGGTCAGGTGTTCCTCCTGAATGCGGTTGATGACGTCGCCGACGCCGAGCTTGTAATATTCGAGCCGCGCCGGGTCGAGATAGATCTGGATCTCGCGCGTGATGCCGCCGG
Source organism: Myxococcales bacterium (assembly GCA_003598065.1). Lineage (GTDB taxonomy): Bacteria > Myxococcota_A > SURF-8 > SURF-8 > SURF-8 > SURF-8. Next base: position 17,571 of record QZKR01000028.1, read on the forward strand.
TGAGATCGACGCCGAGTACGCCTGGAACCTGCTCGATGCGGTCTTTCACGTCGTCGGAGAGGTTTTTCACCTTCGCCAGACCATAATCGCCGGAGAGGTTGATCAGCATCATCGGGAACTCGGAAACGTTGATCTCGATCAGCACCGGCTCCTCGGCGTCATGGGGCAGATCGGGCTTGGCTTTGTCAACCTTGTCGCGCACCTTCTGATAGGCGTCGTCCATATCGACGTCGCTCTCCAGCTCGATCTGCACGATCGACGCCGATTCGGCGCTCGACGAGGTGAGCTTCTTGACGTCCTTGAGTTCCTTGACTTCGCGCTCGATGATGTTGGTGACGAGCTTCTCCATGTCCTCCGGGGCCACGCCGGGGTAGAGCGTCTGCACCAGGATGATGGGGATCTCCACGTCCGGCGCGGCCTCCAGCGGCAGGGCGCGGTAGGCGACGATGCCCGCCAGCGCGATGAAGGCGATCAGGACGTAGATCGTGCTTTTGAATTTCAGGGCCAGTTCGGTGATGTGCATGGAAATTTCTCCCTCGCCCGGCGCGGCGACTTGCGCCGGACCCGCAGACCCACAGCCCCAGAAAGCGAGTTGACTTTTTGGAAGCGGCTAATTCGTGACGGCGGTCACCGGGTGGCCATCGACGAGTTGCCGCTGACCGACGACGATCACGAGATCGCCTTCCTTGACGCCCTCGGTGAGCACGACGCGGTCGCCGGTGGTGGGACCGAGCTTCACCTCGCGTTTGCGGGCGATGCCGTTGTCGTCCACGAAGATGCTGCGTTGGCTGGCTTCCTCGATCACCACGTCCTGCCTGAAGACCACGACGTCCTTGTGCGTCCGCGCGCCGATGCGCAGTGTGGCGGCCATGCCGACCATGATCTGGTAGTCGGGGTTATCGACGTTGACGCGCACCTGGAAGGTCCGGCTCAGCGGGTCGGCGGCGGGCAGGACGACGTGGATGACGCCGTCGAAATCCTGGTTTAAAGCGTCGATCTTCACTTTGACCGGCGCGCCGCGCTTCACGGCGGCGACCTGCGTCTCCGGGGCCTGCGCCTCGATGACGATCGTCCGGTAATCGACGAGCATGAAAATCGGCGAGCCGGGGCCGACGTACTCACCGGCCTCGACGAATTTGCGGGCCACGATGCCGTCGCTGGCGGCGGCGACGACGCTTTTGTCGAAGTTGACCTTGGCGATCCGCAGTCCGGCGCGGGCCTGGATCATCGCCGACTCAGCCTCGTCGATCTGTTGCTGGCTGGCCAGTTCCTCGCCGCGCAAGGTCTTGAACCGGTTGAAGGTTTTCTCGGCCAGGTCGTAGTTGGCCTGGGCCTGGTCGGCCTGCGCCTTGAGCATCTCGTAATTGATGCGGGCCAACACTTGGCCTTTCTTGATGCGATCGCCCAGATCGGCTTCCAGGTATTCCACCCGGCCCGGCGTTTCCGCTGCGTAGGTGACGGTCTTATCGGCCGCAGTATGTCCTGAAAGGGTAATAAATTCAGTGAATTCCGTAAGCGCCGCCGGTTGGACCTTGACATTTACCGGTTTGGCTTCCGGCTTCGCCGCCGGCTCCTGGGAATGAGCCGGCGAGCAACCGGTTGCAAACGCGGCGAGACCCAATGCCAGGATCAGCATCATGATCGGGGTGGTAACTTTCATGGCTAACTCCGTTCCTCAACTCCGCCCGAACCATCTCACAACGTCCGCTCTTCAAGCAAGCCTTGTGCCAGAAACCGGATACAGAAAAAAGCTTTAAATTTCAATAATTACAAACATCTCACGACGTCGCGCGCCCTCCCCGGAATGTCAAGTAAGCCGGTCAAATTGGTACTGAAGCCGTGTTAACATTCTGAAATGTCAGGACGAATTTCGTCAGCGTACCAAAATGAGGCAGGTTGCTTTATCGCGGTTGTAAACATCCTCACGTCGGATGGCAAACGACTGCTCGCCAAGCTGCCTCTTCTTAGAGAGAGCATGCCCAGCGGATATTTCCGACAGACGGCGGTTTTACGCTTGCGACAGGGCGATGTCCAGTGAAAAAAAAGCGAGGACATCGCGGCTGACAACTCTATGGCATTAAGCCAAGTGGAGTTCCAACCGCTGAGGGGATTTACTCCCCTTCATGCACGGCGCAGGCGTCCTGCATTGCAGCCGGCAGGGCGTCGGCGAAGGGCGTGTCCACCGTCCCGTAGGGATGCGCCTTGAAAAAGGCATAGATCCAGGGGGACAGCGGGGTAGGGTAGACGTGCCCGTCGTAGTCGTGCGTGCAGGCGACGACGTCATGGCCCATCCCGGTGAGGTAATCGATCGACGCCTGGCCGGTCGCCGCAAAATCGAAGGTCATCAGCACCAGACTGTACGTATCGCCCTTCGTTCCCCAGACAAGCAACGCTGGAAACTTATTTTCGCCCGCGTAGGGTGTCCACTCGGCGCACATGCCGATGACGCAGGCCGTTTGCGCGGGATCGGAGAAATAGGCTCCGGAGAACGCCGCGACCGAGGCGAAAAGATCGGGATAGGCCACGGCGCAAAGATTGGCCATGAACGCCCCCGCCGAGAAACCGGCGGCGTGGATATGATTGACATCAACGGGAAAAGCTTCCTGGAGACAGGCCAGAAGATCGCCGACGAAGGCCGCATCGACGTTGGCGTCGGGATTCTGATCGTCGTAGACCAGCGAATCCCAATCGAAGGCCACTTTGCCCGGCGGGAAGAGGCCGAGCGATTCGGGGACGATGCCGATGAACGGAAAGTCGGGCTTGTTGACGTTGGAACGGACCTGAAAGGCCGTCACCCAGTCGGCCATGTTGCCGCCCGACCCGTAGAAGAAAAACAGCACCGGCAAGGGCTCCTCGACCGTATCGATATCATCAGGGAGGACAAGTGTGAAATTGCGGGTTTTCCCAGCCGAGGAAAAGCCTTGGTTCACGCCTTCCTGAAGGTCGTAGCCGAACGAATCGCAGCGCCAGCTGGTCGGTGTGTCGCCATCCGGCACATCGCCATCGAGGATGTCGCCATCCGGGATGTCCCCATCGGGGACGTCGCCATCGGGAATTTCCGGTTCCTCCGTGATGTCGCCGTCGTCAACAATTTCGTCGTCGTTGTCGCCATCCGTGGGCTCATCGCCGTCGGCAGGCGCGTCGCCGTCGGGAAGCGGCTGGTCGTCGCCGTCCGAGAGGGGCAGGTCTCCGTCGGCGCCGGCGTCGCCGTCGGCGTCGAACAACGGCACGTCATCGTCGGAAGCGCCCCCGCTGCAAGCGGTGAGAAGCGAGATGCAGGACAGCAACACAAGGATGAGCCCGCGCGGCATGGCGACCTCCGATGAATTGAATTTTAGGCAGTATATCGCCTTTCTCGCTGGCAGGCAATCTGACGCATTGCGACACGGTTGACAGCGCCCCGCTTGCCGACCGATAATCGCTTCGCTTCAGAGAACTCCGCAGCATTGATGGTCGGTCCTGGTTTTCAACCGCGCGCCGAGGAGGACGTCATGGCGAAAAAGGGCAAGGGAAAGAAAAGCGGTTTCGCGTTCTGCGTGCTCGGCGGCTGCGCCAAGATGGCCGTGCCGGCGCTGAAGGCGTTCGCCGAAGAGCCCGACGTGGAGCGCGTCCTGCTTGCCGACCGCGACGCCGAAGGGGCGCACGAACTGGCCCGCGCCTACGGAGCGAAGTTCTCCGCCGCCGAGCTGGACGCCACGGACGGCAAGGCCGTCGCCGAACTCGTGGAGGGCTTCGACGCGGCTCTGGGCTACATCGGTCCCTTTTACCATTTCGAAGCGCCCATCGCGCAGGCGTGCATCGACGCGGGGACGCCGTACCTCTCGATCGCCGACGATTTCGACGCTTACCTCGCCGTGGAGAAACTGCACGAGGCGGCGAAGGCGGCGGGCGTCGTCGTGATTACGGGCTTAGGCAACTCGCCGGGGATCACCAATCTGCTGGCCAAGAAGGGCTACCTGTCGATGGACGCGCCGGAGCGGATCAACGTCCACTGGACGGGCGGCAGCGACGAGGAGGTGGGCCCGGCGAACGTGCGGCATGTGATGCACATCTTCGAAGGCGAGACGCTGCAATGGATCGACGGCCGCGAAGCTTATGTGAAAACGGGCCGCGGCGCGAAGACGGTGGAGTTTCCCGCGCCGATCGGCGTGCACACCGTCTACTACACCGGCCATGCCGAAAGCGTCTCCTTGCCGCGCAACCTCAAGGGGCTCAAGGAAGTGACCCTGCACGGCGGCATCCAGCCGAACTGGGTGGCGCTATTGGCGCGGACCTTCGGCGACCTGGGCCTGACGACGACGCACAAGCGCCGCGAGATCGTGGCCCGGCTGCTCGCGCCGGCGATGAACGTTTTCACGCTGGGCGGCGCGGCCGACAAATCGGTGTTCCGCATCGACGTCTACGGGACGCACAAGGGCAGGCCGCGGCACCACTTCTACACCGGCGTGGGACCGATCGCCGAAATCACCTCCTTTCCGCTCGTCGAAGGGGCGCTGGCCGTGGCGCGCGGCGAGATCGGCAAGCCGGGCGTCTTCGCCGCCGAGGCGGCCATCGATCCCGACAGCTTCCTGCCCCGCCTCGCCAAGCGCGGCGTGAAGCTCATGTACTACGAGGGCGTGGGCGAAGGCTGAACGCGTGGCGCGGCGAAAAGAAAAAAGTATAACACTTTTCGGGTCATGAAGCGCCGCCCGTCTCCGGATACTCCGGCTTCACCCAGGCGCGGCGGTTGAAGACGTTCGCCGCCGCTGTCGCGCCGTCTTTGAGCGCCGCTTCCACGGCGTCCGCCCCCTTCGCCACCCATTCGTCAAGCAGCGCCTGCTCCGGCGGGTAAAACGACTTGAGCACGAAGTCCACCACCGGCTCGCCGAAGCGCGGCCGGCCCACGCCCATGCGGACGCGCGTGAAGGCGTCGGAGCCGAGCTGGCCGATCGCCGAGCGGATGCCCTTGTGGCCGGCGTCGCCGCCGCCGGCGCGCACCTTCATCACGCCGAAGTCCAGGTCCACGTCGTCGTGAATGACGATCAGGTCCTCGAAGGCAAGCTTGTAAAAAGCCAGCGCCTCCTGGATCGCCTGGCCACTGAGGTTCATGTAGGTGGTGGGCTTGAGCAAAAGCACGCGCTCGCCGGCGATCGAGGCGTCGGCGGCCTGGGCGCGGAAACGCCCCCTGAACGCCGACGCCGCATGTCGCCGGGCCAGTTCGTCGGCCACCCTAAAGCCGATGTTGTGGCGGGTGGACGCGTACCGCTCGCCCGGATTGCCGAGACCCGCGACGATTTTCACGGGGACTCACTCCGTCGCGGCCCGGCTCACTCCGACTTGGCCGACTTGGCCGACTTGGCCGGAGCGGCCGATTCCGCGGCCGGTTGACCCTCGGCCGGAACGGCGGCCGCCTCGGCGGCTTCAACGGGCTTCTCCTCCACGACGCGCGTCACCTTGATCTGGGCGATGGGGAGACTCGCCGGATCGCGGAAGGTCACGCCTTTGATCTCCGCCAGGTCGCCGATCGTCTTTTTGTCGCCGATTTCCAGCTCGGTCACGTCCAGCGTGATCACTTCCGGCACATCCTCGGGCAGGCAGTTGACCTTCAGCACGCGGCGCGGCTGATGCAGCGTGCCGCCCTTGACCACGCCAATGGAGCGGCCGGTCAGGGTGAGCGGCACGTCGAAGTCGATCTTCTGGCCTTCGGTGACGGCGTAAAAATCGACGTGGATCACGTCCTCGTTCACCGAGTTGAACTGAATGTCCTGCAGCACGACTTTGTAGTGTTTTCCCTCGACGTCGAGGTCCAGAAGCGTGTTGCGCTTGTGGGGCGTGCTGACCGCTTTCTTCAGGTCGTCGGGCTTGATGTAGACCGGCAGCGGCTCCACATGGCGGCCGTAGATCACCGCCGGCACGTTTTCGTTGCGGCGCGCTTGCCGTCCGGCGACCTTGCCGAAGCTCGTCCGGTTCTGCGCATTCAGGGTAACGGGCTGCATGGCGTTCCTCCTAAGTCGGCTCTCACCCGGTGACGCAGGCTAGAGCGGGAACAGTTCACTGATGGACTCATTCGTCACCAAGCGGCGGATCACCTCCGCCAATAGCTGAGCCACCGAAACCACGACGATTTTTTTGCAGTTGCGCGCGTCCTCGCGCAACGGAACCGTATCCGTGACGATCAGCCGCTCGATCGGCGATTTTTCGATGCGCTCGATGGCGTTGCCCGACAGCACGGGATGCGTGGCGCAGGCCCAGACCTTGCGCGCCCCGAACTTGTGAATCGCCGTCGCCGCCTTGGTCAGGCTGCCCGCCGTGTCCACCATGTCGTCGAGGATGACCGCGTCCTTGCCGTTGACTTCGCCGACGACGTTCATCACCTCGGAAATGTTGGCCTCCGGACGGCGCTTGTCGATGATGGCGATCGAGGCGTCGAGCTGGCGCGCGAACATGCGCGTGCGCTCCGCGCCGCCCGTGTCCGGACTCACCATGACGATCGTCGATTTCTGCGTCTGCGGATCGTAACAGAATTTCCAGAGATGTTCTTTCAGGAAGGAGACGAGCACTTTCTCGCCGTACAGGTTATCGACGGCGAAATTGAAAAATCCCTGGATCTGGTTGGCGTGCAGGTCGATGGAGATCATGCGCCGCGCGCCCGCCCCCTGGATGAGATCGGCCACCAGCTTCGCCGTGATCGGCGTGCGCGGCGCGGCCTTGCGGTCCTGGCGGGCGTAGCCGTAGTAGGGAATGACGGCGGTGATCGAGGCGGCGGAGGCGCGCCGGGCGGCGTCGCACATGATGAGCAGTTCCATCAAGTGGTCGTTTACCGGCGGGCAGGTGGACTGGATGATGAACACGTCGCGGTTGCGGATGTTGTCGAGGATCTTGACGTTCACCTCGCCGTCGGCGAAGCGGCCCACTTCGGCCTGGCAGAGCGGCAGATTGAGGTACTTGCAGATGTTTTCCGCCAGCGGCCGGTTGGCGTTGCCCGAGAAGATGCGGATGTTGTCGAACGATTTGTACATGGATCTGCTCCCACCTGCGAATCGCTCTAGCCCACGATGCCCGAAACAAACCCGCCGGACCCTTGCGGGCGCCGGCGAGTCATCTTAGCGTGAAGTGGTTGGGGTGGCAGGATTCGAACCTGCGAATGCTGGAACCAAAATCCAGTGTCTTTCCACTTGACGACACCCCAGTTCATCTCCTACCGATGAAGGGCGGGGCCTACCGCTTCATCGGCGCCGCCTTAACGCTCCATTTCCTCGTATTCGGCTTCCGCCTCGGCGGGAGCCCTGCGCCCGGCGGGCTGGGTCTTTTGCAGCTCGCGGTAGGCGTCGAGGATCACCGTTTCCATTTTGTCGCGACACTCGCTGTTGAGCGGATGGGCGATGTCGCGGAACGTCCCGTCCTTCCGTTTCTTGCTCGGCATGGCCACGAACAGCCCGGTGTTGCCGTTGATGACCTTCAAGTCCCGAACGATGAAGCAATGATCGAAGGTGATGGTCACATACGCTTTCAGGCGCTCTTCATTGACGGGGAAGACTTTGACTTCGGTGATTTCCATGATACTTCTCCTCACCCAACAAAATTGGACGCCGCCCAAAATGTCCAGCTCGTCCATTCTGAAGCCAGGCGGTCCTTCGCATCTTGAGCCTGCTCGTTTCGGTCGAAGAGACCGTAGATCGTCGGACCGCTCCCCGTCATCATGGCTGCCTGCGCGCCGCACTCGACCAGCGCGCCTTTCATCTCTGAAAGAACCGGGTGCTTCCGAAAGGTCACTGCTTCCAGATCGTTGCAAAGGACCTGGATAATTTCCTTTAGGTCCGTGAAGCGCCTGCCTCTCTTAGCATCGTTGCCTACATTTGTCAACATTTCGCTGGACGTCGCTTCGTAGGCCCAGCGAGTCGATACTTCGAACCCCGGGTTGGCTAAAAGGATTGCTATTTTAGGCAGTTCGACGGCTTCGACAACGATTTCGCCAATCCCCTCCACCCAGCAGGGCAGGTGTGTATAGCAGGCCGCTACATCGGCTCCGATCCGCCACGTTTCGTTGAGCAGGCCCGCCTCGGCCAGGGACCGGCCATGCCGCTCTTCGAGCAGGCGCAGCACAGTCGCCGCATCGGCGCTTCCGCCGCCGAGCCCCGCGCCAAGGGGGATGCGCTTGCGGAGAGCGATGTCCGCGCCTTGTTCGCCCGGCGGAATATCGAATTGGCGGAAGAACCAGCGCGCCGCTTTGATGATGAGGTTGTCATCGGTTTCCAACCGCGGCAGAGCCGGGCAATGGACGATCAGGCGGCCGTCGTCGCGCGGCGCGAGGACGATTTCGTCCGTCAGATCGATCGGCAGGACAAGCGACTCGATAAGGTGGTAACCATCGTCGCGTTTCCCGGTTATGCGCAGATGCAAATTGATCTTCCCCGGGGCGATTCCCCGAAGGCTGCGCTGCTCGTCTGACGTGGACGTCATTCAACTACTGCTTGTTGAAGTTTCGTCGGTGCACCATGTTTCCCGGACTCACCAATAACCCAGGCGCGCCCCAAAATCAATAAATAATTGCTATTTAGTTTTTATTTACGCGAGAGACAATAGAAATCCCGGATCTCGGCAAAAATAATTGCCCCCGCCCGGACAGTCGGGTAACATTAGCAGATGAGTCGGAGACCGGACTCGAAAAAAAACTCGCCCGCTTGTTTCCATGGCCGACGATGATGAGGAGTAGCAGTCGCATGATACGCCACATTCTGGTTTTTGCTATTTTTGCCCTGGTTCTCGCCCTTCTGTCGAGTTGCGCGGGTTGTACGTCCGGAACAGGCGCAACCGATGGCGATGTCGGAGAAAACGAGGGGCCGTGTCCGACAGGACTGGAATTTATCGCCGGCGCCTGTCAATGCCCCCCCGGTGACTCCGAGTGCTGCATGACCAGCGAAACCTGCGATGCGGGCAAAATTTGCAGTGAAGAAATCCACGTATGCGTCGGCGTCGATGGCGACATCGACGGCGACGACATCATCCCGGAAGACGGCGATGACTGCGAGGGAGATGACTGCTTCGAAGAGGACGGCGATTACTGCGAGGGAGAAGACTGCATCGAAGAGGACGGAGATACGGACGGCGATGGCGACGACGAGCCGCCTCCCGATGGCGACTGCGAAGGCGGAGATTGCGAGCCGGAGGAAGAGCCGATCGAGCCGGAGTGCCCGGCGGCCTACGGCCTGGACGCCTTGTTGAACGGGATCGACACGCTGCCCTGCTTCCGCCCGCTGACGGTGATCGAGGAGGCGTCCAGCCACGATCGCTCCGGCGGCGACGGCGATTGCAGCAGCAGCCTTTACACGGAGAACGGCGAGAGGGTGCTGATGGACAGCAAGCGGCCGGGCTGCTTGTATCGCATGTGGTTCGGGAGCACGAACCAGATCGACGGCTACTCGCTGAAGTTCTACTTCGACGGCGAGTCGCAGCCGCTCATCAACAAAAACGTCCAGCAATTTTTCACCGATGGCGTCCCGCCGTTCGTCTATCCCCTGGTGGGCGAGGTGAACGGCAGCTTCTACGACGGCTATTACAGCTACGTGCCGATCTGCTACAAGGAAGGGCTGAAGGTCACGATGACCGGTCAGAACCGGTGTTACCAGATGACCTACCACACCTACGCCGACGCGCAGGGGCTTGTCCCCTTCAGCATGGACATGGACGTATCCCCCGTGATCGATTTCTACCTGAACGCCCTGGGCACGGACCCGAAACCCGCCTCCAGTTCCGATAGTACGCCCGCCAATCCCTGGGAACTGGCGGCCGGGCAGCAGAGGCCGGTGCTGGAGGATTACAACCCGCACACGATCAAGGCCATCTGGTTCAACATCACCTCCGCCGCCGACACGGACGTGCTGGAGAACGTCTTCATCGATATCTTTTTCGACGGCAAAACGACCGAGCCCGCCGTCTCCGCGCCGCTCGGCCTGTTTTTCGGCTCGGGTTTCGGCGAACAGCCCTATAAAAGTCTGTTGCAGGGCAGGGACGACGAGGGCGCGTTCTATCTCTATTATCCGATGCCTTACTGGGAAGAAGCGATCGTGAAGGTGCGCAATGAATCGGCTTCGACCATCCTTTTCGAAACGCAATTCCTGCTCGGCGAGAACCCCTACCCCCGGACGGCGGGACACTTCCACGCCAAATACGCCGCCAAGGAGCATCAGGACGACGGCGTTGACTACAAGGCCCTGGTCGCCTCCGGCAAGGGGCATATAGCCGGCATCACGATGGCGATGGAGAGTTACGGCCTGAACAAGGCGTTCCTTGCCGGCGACGACCGGATTTACATGGACGGTCAGGGCTCGCCCAATATTTACGGCACCGGGACCGACAACTTCTTCAACGGGGCGAATCTCTTCCAGAGCGGCGTCTACGAAAATCCGCTGTTCTCATTGTGGACCAACGGCGGCAACCCGGTTTACCAGTATACGGGCCGCCGCTTGTTCCTGGGCGATCTTGTGACCTTCGACCGTTCGCTGATCTTTGGTTTCGAACACGGCGACGATCTGGATGAAGAAGACGACAACACCGCCGACGCCAAATACCGTTCGCTGGCCTTCTATTACTACACTTGCCTGGAGGGTTTGGCGCTCACCGATTTCCTCGACGTGTTCAGCATCCAGGACGAGCAACTCCACACCTTCAGTTGCGAATTGGAAGATGATACCAGTTTGCATTATAAAAAGAAGGGCAAGTATGAAGGCGAGGGCGACAAGGTCGAGTTCGAAGATTCCGGCCGCGCCATCACGGGCCTCAACCAGAACAAGGGAACCTGCTCCGGTGCTTTTGCTATCGATGCGAAGAACGAGGGCGTGCGGCTGGTGCGGATGCTGAACCATTCAGGCGGGTTATCCCCCTCGGGTTCCGATCTGTACCAGGACGCCATCGTCAAGGTGGATGGGGTGGAAGTGGGTCACTGGTACACGCCGGGAGTCAACCTGACGAAGATATGGAAGGACAGCAGCTTCGATATTCCGCCGGCGTTCACCCATGGCAAGTCGAGCATTCGCATTACGTTCGAATACGCCGACGGCCTCCCGTGGACCATTTACAAGCTGTGGGTCTACTCCTTCCTGCCGCCCTCCGGGCTTTCCGAGGGACCGGGGCAGGTGACGGCGATCAACGAACCGACGATGGTGGGCATCAATCCCTGCCTGTCGTGGTCGCCGCCCTTGGGTGTGCCGCCGACCTACTATCACATCTACCGCTCAAGCGAGAATGGTTTCTTCGACTGCAACGACGATTCGCGCGTGGGGACGGTGACGGAGCCGGAATGGTGCGACGAGAGTCAGCTCAACGCCCAGAGCACCTACTGGTATCGCATCCAGGCGGAGGACTGCACGGGGGCGCGCGGCCCCTGCTCCGTGTCGAAAGAAGTGCATACCGGCCTGCCGCCGTTCTGCTTCGAAGCGGAGGATACTTATAATAAGGATTTGTCCGTTCCCGACTCCTGCGTTGTTCAACATCGCGGCGAGCCATACTCCAACGGGAAAGTGCTCTATTGCGAATCGGATGGCGCTGGCAGTCGTTTCGTTTTAACCACAGAGGTTCCATTCACCGGTAACTATCGCGTCATGGTCGAAGCGTTGCGTGGACCCATGATGGGTAAATGGGTAATATACCTCGACAGCCAGCAACAAAGCGATCCGGCGCATCCCGAACTTACGAATCCATTCAATGGATTCTCCATCCTCCCCGAGGGGCAGGTGGAGCCGGCGGGTCCGATCAGTTTTGGTGAGCGCTACTTGAACGTTGAGACGCCTACTCATTCTTTCCAGTTCCGTGTCCAAGGCAAAGATGAGGCGTCTACCAGCTATGATCTGGCCATCGACCGGATCTGCCTGCTGGGGGTTGAGAGCGAAGCTGGACGTTAGACCCATTCCGCTATAGACGAACGCCCCGGCTTTGGCCGGGGCGTTTTCGTTTTGTGGGTGCGGGGACGAGTCAAGCTTTTCGCAGGTTCTCGATAATCGCCTGGCCGAAGCCCGAGCAGGAAACGAGCGTCGAGCCGGGCATGAGGCGTTCGAGGTCGTAGGTGACGCGCCGCTGTTTGATCGTCTCGCCGATCGCCTCGCGGATCGCCGTCGCCGCTTCCGTCCAGCCCATGTAATCCAGCATCATGCAGGCGGAAAGCAAGAGCGAACCGGGATTCACCTTGTCCTGTCCGGCGTACTTCGGCGCGCTGCCGTGCGTGGCCTCGAAGACGCCGACGCCGTCGCCGACGTTGCCGCCGGGGGCCATGCCCAAACCGCCGATCTGCGCCGCGCCGGCGTCGGAGAGATAATCGCCGTTGAGGTTCGTCGTCAGAATGACGCTGTACTCCGCCGGGCGCAAAAGAAGCTGCTGGAACATCGAGTCGGCGATGCGGTCCTTGATGACGATCTTGCCTTCCGTCGGCCTCCGCTCGGCGATGATCTCCGTTTCCTTCACCACCAGGTCGCGGTAGACGCGCGTGAAGTAGTCGTAGGCCCAGTTGCGGAAAGCCCCTTCCGTGTATTTCTGGATGTTGCCCTTGTGGACGATGGTGATCGACGGCCGCTTCATGGCGATGGCGTGGCGGATCGCCGCTTCGCTGATGCGTTCCGTGGCGTGGCGGCTCATCGGCTTGATGCCGATGGCGCTTTCCGGCGCGAGTTGCACGCCCTGCGTCTCGTGGACCAGGTCGATGAAACGGCGCGCGGCGTCGCTTTCGGCGGCATACTCGACGCCGAGATAGATGTCCTCGGTATTCTCGCGGAAGATGACGATGTCGAGATCCTCCGGGCGCAGAACGGGCGAGGGCAGCCCCCGAATCCACTTCACCGGCCGCACGCAGGCGTAAAGATCGAGCGCCTGACGGATGGCGACGTTGAGCGAACGATGGCCCTCGCCGACGGGCGTCGTCAAGGGGCCCTTGATCGCCACGCGGTAGTCGCGGATCGCCTGCAACGCCTCCTCCGGCAACGAGGAGCCGAATTCCTTCAACGCCGCTTCGCCGACGGGCAGCTTCATCCAATGAAGGTGTCGCCTGCCGGCGTAGAGCGTCTCCACGGCGGCGTCCACGACGCGCTTCATCACCGGCGTGATGTCCGCGCCGGTGCCGTCGCCCTCGATAAAGGGGATGATCGGATTGTCGGGCGCCCGCAACTCGCCGTCCCGCCAGACGATTTTCTCGCCCTCGGCGGGGATTTTCAGTTTTGCGACGCCCATGGATACCTCCCCTATATACTCATCCACGCAAGCAACATGATGCCTTTTCGGCCACGCCGCCGCGTTCGCCGCCCCCTCCCCTGCACGAAAAGATCGTTTCCAAGGGAGAATTATGCCAGAACTTTCCCCGTTCACCAAGGCGTTAACGACGTAAAATCACAAGGCTTGCGTTCGCTGAAAGATTGTGTAACCTCCCAACAGTCGGCGACATCCCGGCGACGGAGGTGCAAGAGCATGGAATCCTTTGATGTAGCAATCATTGGCGCGGGGCCCGGCGGCTACGTGGCGGCGATCCGCGCCGCGCAGAACGGCCTGAAAGTCGCGCTGGTGGAGAAGGACGCGCGGCTGGGCGGGACCTGCCTCAACGTCGGCTGCATTCCCTCCAAGGCGCTTTTGGAATCGAGCGAGGTGTTCTACGTCGCCGCGCATGAAGCGGCGGCGCACGGCGTCCGCCTCGCTCCGCCGGAACTGGAGCTGCCGACGATGCTGGCGCGCAAACGGACGATCGTCGAGGAGCTTACCGCCGGATTGGCGCTGATAATGAAACGCCATAAGGTGACCGTCGTTTCGGGATCGGGCCGCCTGACGGGACCGGGGCGGGTGGAGGTCGAAACAGCGCAAGGGCCGCGCACGCTGGAGGCGAAACATCTCGTTCTCGCCACGGGCAGCGAGCCGACGCCGCTTGCCGACCTGCCTTTCGACGGCCGACGTGTCGTCAGTTCGACCGAAGCGCTGAGCTTCGAGGCCGTTCCGCCGCGTCTCGCCGTGATCGGGGCCGGGGCGGTGGGGCTGGAGTTGGGCAGCGTCTGGCGGCGGCTCGGCGCGCAAGTGACGGTTATCGAACTGTTGCCGCAGATCGTCCCCTTCGCCGACAAGCAATTGGCCAAAGCACTGGAGAAGAGTCTGCGCGACCTGGGGCTGGAGTTTCGCCTGAAGACGAAGCTTGTCGGCGCGGAGCTGCGCGACGACGGCGTGACGCTGCATTTGCTGGACGCGAAGCAGCAGCCGGAGATGCTCGCCGCCGACCGCGTGCTGGTCGCCGTCGGCCGCCGGCCATTTGCGAAGGGGCTGGGCCTGGAGGCGCTCGGCGTGGCGACCGACGAACGCGGACGCGTCAAGGTGAACGGGGAGTTGCAGACAAACGTCCCCGGCGTGTGGGCGATCGGCGACCTCGTCGCCGGGCCGATGCTGGCGCACAAGGCGGAGGAAGAGGGCATCGCCGTCGCCGACCGCATCGCCGGCAGGCCGGCGCACATCAACTACGACGCCGTGCCGGCGGTGGTCTACACCGCGCCGGAACTGGCGCAGGCGGGGTTGACGGAGGATCAGGCGCGCGAACGCGGCATCGACTGCCAGGCGGGCAAGTTCTATTTCCAGAGCAACGGCCGCGCGAAAACGATGGGCCAGACCGACGGGCTGGTGAAGGTGGTGGCCGAGGCGGCGACGGGGAAACTCTTAGGCGTGCATATCGTCGGTCCCCATGCCTCCGATCTCATCGCCGAGGCGGCGCTGGCCCTGGAGCTTGGCGCGACCGCTCAGGATCTGGCCCGCACCTGCCACGCCCACCCGACGCTGGCCGAGGCGCTGAAAGAGGCGGCGCTCGCCGTCGATCGGCGCAGCATCCATGGCTAGGCGAAACGGGTCCGGATCAGCCGCGCAGGCCTTCCGCTTCGATGACGGCGTTTTCAGAAGCAGGATCGAAGGCGGGACGAACCAGGGCGCGGGCGAGCGTCGCGGCGTCGATGGAGGCGTACCGCGTCTTGAGCGACGAGAGGCCGAGCGCCCCGAGCGCGGTCAAGCCGGCGTCGATGACGCGCCCGGCGAAAAGCTCCAGCGGGCGTTTGTCCTCGCGGTCGGGGCCGGTGATGATCCCCGGCCGCGCGACGACGAAGGGCAGGCCGCTTTCCCGAACCGTCTGCTCGGCTCTGGTTCGCGCGCGCATGTAAGCGCCTTTCGCCGTCGGTCCCGCCCCCATCGCCGACAGATAGACGAGGCGCGGACGTATCCCCGCCACGCGGGCGGCGTCAACCAGCAAAGCCGTCAGGCCGTAGTCGATCGTTTCGTAGGAGGCGGCGGCCGGGTCGCCGCCGGCGCGGCCCAGGGCCTGCATGCGGCGGCGCGTCGTGCCGATAAGGATAAACATCGCGTCCGGCTTCAGGGCGGCGAGCGTTCGCGTCATGGCCTCGCGTTCCCACGGCGTGGCGTCGGTCTCTGCGCCCAGCGCGGCGAACCGTTCGCGCCATGCTTCCAACTGCGGTGAATCCGAACGGACATGGGCGACGACCCCGGCGTTTCGTGCCCTCAATTCGCGCACGACGGCCTGCCCCACGTAGCCTGTCGCGCCGGCGACGAAGGCGGAAGGCGAGTCGGCAAAAGCGGACATCGTTACACCATCCGTTCCGGCCGGCCGGAGGCCGCCTCGCGACGCCCGGTGGTGAGGATGCGGTAGCCCCAGTCGAGGCGCACGAACGCCACGAGCAAGAGCAGAATCAGCACGAGCACGAACGTCACGACCAGCGTGCTGTGAACCTCCCGGAAGAATATTTTCCCCTGGCCGACCAGCGGCATCACCTGCGGCTGAGTCGGCAGGCCGAAGCGCATCGCCAGTTCGTCGATCCTCGTGAGATGGACGACGGGGACGCCTTCCTCCACGAAGCGGGTCATGATCGAATCGATCTCGGTCGCGCCCTTCGGCGCTTCGCGGTTGATGCCCGGCTTGAACGCCGATTTGCCCACCTTGGTGCCCACCGAGGTCGTGCCGCCGCCGACGTTGATGTAGGCCTTGATTTCCTTGTCGCCGGCGTGCATGCGATAAAGGGCCATGCGCCGCTCGACGCTGTCCGTGTAGTCCTTCACTTCCAGGTAGGGAACGCCCGAGCGCACGATCGCGTCGTCGATCGCTTTTCGGCCGAATTTCGTAAGCCCCAGGCCGCGGTCGTCGATGCCGCCGCGGCTGATCGCCACCGAACGGTAGGGGAAAAACCGTTTTTCGAACAGCAGCCGCTCCATGTCGGGCCACATGAACGACGGCAGATTCGCTCCCCATTGCGACGAACCGCCCGAGGAGATGATGATCGGCTCCAGCTTCAGCGTGGCGAGCGCGGAGAGCACGGTGACGTTGATCGCCGGGAAGGAGCCGGAGAGGCCCACGGCGACGACGTCGCCTTCTTCGACGGGGGCGCGTTTCAGCAATTGGACGATCACCGCCGCGAAGTTGGGGTTGGCCGACGTCTGCTTGGCCGGCAGATGGCCGGGGTTGGTGGTGACGGGCGTGAGCAGTTCGCCGATGAGACCGGATTTGGCGGGATCGGACTCCGGGTCGCTCGGCAGGTTGAGCCGCAGCCGCTCGGCTTTGATCGCGTTGAAGGCGTCCTGCGCCAGTTTGGACGCCTTGATTTTCTCCGCGTAGTAGGGCTGCTTCTCCTGGACGGTGTAGTTCTCCGCCGCAATCAACCCGATCACGGCCACGAAGGCGACCACCCACAACAGCCGCAGGGAAATTCGCGTCGGCCGCCAGTAGAGTTTTTTCATGCCAGCAACTCCGTTCCGACGACAAGAATCAGCACGAGCCGCACGATGCAGGCGACGATGGTCAGCGAGGCCAGAGTCTGCATCACGCCCTGACGGTCCATCCACAGCGCGATCAGGCCGGGAATGATGTAGCCGATCACGTCGTAGGAGAACGGCTGAAGGCCCGGGACGTCGCGCATCAGCATGCCGATGACGTAGCCGATGAGGATCATCAGGGCCGTGCGCCGCCGCCCGTAGACGATGAGGAAGGAGGACAGCGCCCGCACCACGCCGAAGGTGGCGAAGCCGGCGATCAGCGTGGCCGCCACGTCCAGCGGCTGATTCAGGTAGAGCGCGACGTAGCCGGGAACGATCATGCCGCCGGTGGCGATGCCGAACAGCTCGGTGAACAGCAGGCCGACGGCGAGGCCGATGCCGATGGCGAGCGGCAGCAGTTCATACATCAACGCACCTCCAGCGAGCGGTTCTTGAAATAGCGGACGAGATCGAGGCCCGGCCCGCCGATGTTGCCCATGCCGACGACGAGCGTCGAGCGGCCGCAGACCTCCAGCACGCGCTCGAAGATTTCGTCGGCGCCGCTGCTTTCCACCTGGACGAACAGTTCCGGCCCCACGCCGAGGTTGGCCGCGAGTCGTGCGAAGAGATAGGCGCCCGTGCCGATCAGCACCACCTTGTCCGCCTCGCGCCAATAGTCGCCGTCGCGGACGAGCTGCGCCGTGCGGCTCGGACGGTCGGCGCGCAGGTTGAAGATGCCGACGACGCGGTCCACGTCGTGGTAGCGTTTGCGGGCGTAACGCCAGATGCGCTCCGTCGAGTGCGGATCGTTGGCGGCGAAGCCGTTGACGAAGACGATCCGCCGTCCGAAGAAGTGGACGACGTGCTCGGAGAGCGCGCCCGGGTCGGGGTTGGCCTTCCACATACCCTTGATCGCCGCCTGGCGCGGGATCTTGAATTCCTCGGTGAGCTTCAGGACCAGGGCGACGTTTTCCTTGTGTTCGGTGTAGCTGAAGCCCGACATCTCCATGTCGGAGACGGCTTCGATCTCTTCGGCGGTCGTCGCGACGAGCCTCGTCTTACGGTCGTCGCAGGCCTCCTTCAGCACGTCGAGGTGCTTTTGCTCGGCGGTGTAAAGGACGCCGCCGACGGGAACCATGCCGGCGAGCGCGCGGGCCACGTCGGCGTCGGTGGGGCCCATCACGTCGAGGTGATCCGGCCGGGCGTTGGTGATGACGCCGTGCGTGGCGCGCACGAGCATGCGCTCGGCCACCCAATGCAGATAGGGCTGGAGCGCCATGCACTCGACCACCAGCGCTTTCGCTCCCGCTTCGACAGCGGCGTCAACGATGCGCTTCTGTTCGATGATATTCGCGCCGGTCGGCCGGTAGACGGGAATCTCGCGGAAATCCGGCATGATCATCCGCGCCAGCGTGCCCGTCGTTTTGGCGGCGGCGGGAATGCCCGCGTCGTTCAGGGCGGCGGCGATCAGCCGCGTCACGCTCGATTTGCCGCGCGTGCCGCTGACGTGAATGCGGATGGGTACACGAGAGAGATTGCGGAAATGCGCCGCCCGTTCCACGAGCCCCAGGCCCGCGAGTCCGCCTGCGAGAATGGCCAGTATGTCGATGCCCAGCATGGTGCGTCCGCCCCGGCCCTTAAACGCGCGCCGCATCGTAATAAAAAAGCAGGGAGACAGCCGAATCGGGTGTTCGCCGTCTCCCTGCTCGTTCGGCCCGATTTTGTTAGGCCAATGGAGCGCGGGTCGCCCGGACCGTCGCCGTTTCGGCTTGCGCCTGCAGTTCCGGCGGCACTATACGACAAGCGCCGCTCGAAATCCAGGCCAAAGAAAACGCCGCGGCCGGACGATCCTTGCGGGGGAACTTACTTCTTCTTCGCCGGGATGATCGTCTCCTGGAACGCCTTGGCCAGCCGCATCTTGACGACCGTCTTCGCCGGGATCTTGATTTCCTGGCCGGTGGCCGGGTTGCGGCCGATGCGGGCTTTGCGCTTGGAGAGCGTCAGTTTGCCGATGCCGGGCACCGTGAACGAACCGACCTTCTTCGTTTCGCCCGCGGAGAGATCCACCAACTCGTCGAGAATCGACGCCGCGTTGGCCTTGGTCAGGCCGAACTTCTGGGCGAAATGGGAAACGATCTGCGCTTTGGTCATGGGTTTCTTCTCGGCCATGGTCCTATCCTCCGTCAATGGTTTGTATGGTCATCCATCCGGATGCTCGCGCATCCGGGCCCTCAAGTCCCAAGCGTGTATTTTCAACGGGTCGCCCCAAACACCTGTTTTTCGCCGCCGCCGGGCGGGCCTCGTCGGTCCGCGTGAGCTACGCGCATACCCCGTTTGCAGCGCGAATCTGGACGGATTGTAGCGAAACGTTTTTCTTTTGCAACAAGGAAATGCTGATTTTAGGCGGTTTTTTTCATACTGGAGCGCGCAAAGCCCCGTCAAATAAGGCTTTCAGAAGCGGCGAGCGATTCATAATGTATTGAATACATTCGCTTTTCGCGAACGCCGGCCTCAACCGGGAAACCGGCCGAAACGCGCCAGGACGCCCGGTATATCGGGCTTCGGATGCCCTGGAGGCTTGCAGAATTTGCCCGCCTCGTCGAAGAAGCCGCCCTTCGCCTTGGCCAGATTGTTGGCGTGCACGACGTGCAGAATCGAGGCCAGAGGCAGGCCGAGCGCCCGGGCGAAATCGACGGTGCGGCCGATGGCCTGGAGAATCGCGCGGGAAAGCGCGGCGATGTCGCGTGCGGCTTTCATTTCGGCGATGCGCGCCACGACGGCCGACAGCTCTTCGTGCAGCGCCGCGTCGTCGAGCAGCGGCCGCGCCGGGTAATCCTCGATCGCCAGATCGATCGCGACGCCGGCGTCGTAGGCGAGTTGGTTGGTCACCACGATCAGGTCCGAAATTGCGTCGGCGAGTTCGACCACATCCCGCGCGGCGGCGGCGCGGGAAAGTTCGGCGTACTCTTCATCGACGAGCGCGAAGTCGCGCACGAGCACGCGCGGCGCGGGAAAAGCCGGCGGCGCAATTTCCGGAAAGCGCATCACCTCGCGCGGGAACCGGCTGATCGTCGATACGGTGAACGTCTCGCCCATCGCTCCTCCTGCGGTGCAAAAATCCATTCAGTGTAATTTGATTCGCTTCACGGGCAGTCCTGGACGATCTCGGCGCGGAAACCCTCGATCATCACCACGAGCGGGTCGCCGACGGCCGAACCGTCGAAGCCCGGCGAGGTGGCGATGCCCACGCCGTCCATGGCGGAGACGAGATCCTCCAGCGCGGCGTCGTAGTGGGCGTCGGCGAGGCAGAGGCCGGCGTGGGCGTCGAACATCGATCCGCCTTCGTAGACGCAGAAGCCGTCCGTCAGCGCGCAGAACTGGTTCACCATCTGTTCGTTTTTGCGATCCAGGTCCGCGTCCAGGAAAAATTCGTCCAGCCGCGCGTCGGTGACCATCAGGATCAGCCATTCGGCGACGAGGTCGCGGATCGCCGGCATCCCGCCCAGCCGGTTGAAGTAGACCAGCGCGCCGTCGGGATCGGAAACGACGTCGGCGCGCGCGGCTTCGAAAATCGCCATCAACTCATCGCCCGGCAGATCGGCGTCGAACGACTCGCTGTGCGCGATACCGCGGCGGTCCATGGCGGCGGCGAGATCTTCCAGGTAGGCGTCGAACATGGCGTTGGTGATCGCCATCTGTTCGTGGGCCGGACCCAACGGCGAGCCGAAGTAGGTGCAGCCGCCGCCCGCCGCATGGCAGATCCAGCTATACAGGAGGTTGTTCATAGTGGGAACGTCGGCGTGCGCGAAGAGCCAGCCGATGCGCTCGTCCTCGACCGCCTGATTGGTGAACTCGGCGATCAGCGCGCGGATGCCGGCCTCGCCGCCGAGTTCGACGAACAGCGGATACTCGCAATGCGGCGCATCGCCCCACCCGACGCAGACGCCGCCCTGGCCGGCGCAGTTCTCGATGACGGTCCAGCGCATGCAGCCGTGCTCGTCCCGGCCGCAGCGGCTAAGAGCGTCGCCTTCGCAGGACAGATCGCCGGTCCCGCAATCGGCGCTGTCGCACTCGAAAAATTCGTCCTCGGGGAAAAGCTCCCTGGTGTCGATCTCCATTTCGTCGTCGCCGTCGGTTTCAATGTCGTCGTCCGTCCCGTCGAGGTCGTCGAGTTCGTCGTCGCCGTCCGGGCCATCGTCGTCCGTCGCGTCGCCGTCCGACGCCTCGCCATCGCTTTCCTCGCCGTCCGAGACGTCGCCATCGGCCTCCGCGTCGCCGTCCGGCTGCGCTTCGCATTTCCCCTGCGCCGTGCAACGTTCGCCGCCGGCGCAGGCCCCGCAGGATTGACCGCAGAGCGGGTCGGGACCGCAGACGCGCTCCCCGCAGTTCGGCCAGCAGAGGCATTGGCAGGCCTCCCAGCCCGAACCGTCCTGGCGGCAAAGCTGCGCGCCGGTCTGCCCGCCGCCGCAGTCGCAACCCTGCTGCGCGCCCGGCTCGCAGACGTTCTCTTGGCCTCCGCCGCCGCAGCCGGTCAGCGCCAACAGCGCCGCCGCTATGCCGATGAGGAAAGCTTGCGCGCGCATGGCGACTCTCTCCCGTTGCCGAATGTTCCATTCACAAGAGGATTGTTTCATCAAACGGCGGGTTTGGCAAGCGGGGGATTTAGTGGTGATTTAGTGGGCGATTTAGTGGGTTTCGCGACTTCGACCGCCCGACCTTCGCGCGCCGAGGCGTACAGGGCTCGGAATGAGGTTTTCAACAACCTGTCAAGGTTTACCTGATGGGCGCTTGTATGATATAGATTCCCCGGGCTGAATGGCTCAACCCGCAACCGCGGACGAAAGCGCCTCGGGTTTCCAGAAATTGAAGGCCGATCAGAGTCCGTAAGGAGAACTGGCGTACAGCGACGACCTTCTTGGCATAAGGAGTAGACTCATGCTGCGTCGTGGATCGGTTCTGGATCTCATTGGCAAGACCCCTATGCTCTCGATCTCCTCCGATTACTCCCACCCCATCTTTGCCAAGGCGGAGTTTCTGAACCCAGGCGGCTCGATCAAGGACAGGATCGCCTTGCATTTGATCGTCTGCGCCGAGAAAGAGGGAAAACTTAAGCCCGGCTCGATCATCGTCGAGGCGACCAGCGGAAACACCGGGATCGGCGTCGCCTTGGTCGGGGTTCAGAAGGGATATAAAGTCGTCATCGTCATGCCCGAGTCGATGAGCGAGGAGCGTAAAAAAATCATTCGCGCGCTGGGGGCGGAACTGGTGCCCACGCCCACCAGCAAGAGCATCCAAGGCGCGGTGGACAAGGCCGCCGATTTGGCCGTTCGAAACCGGGACGCCTGGCTGGTGGACCAGTTCAACAATCCCCACAATCCGGAGGTGCACTACCAAACCACGGGGCCCGAGATCTGGGAGCAGATGGAGGGGGTCGTGGACGCCTTCGTGGCGGGCGTCGGCAGCGGCGGGACCTTGCAGGGTGTCGGCAAATTTCTGAAGGAGAAGAATCCGAAGCTCAAGCTTGTCGCCGTCGAGCCGGAGGGCGCATCCGCCCTTCTGCAACAGGAGCCGGGTTTGCACAAACTGCATCAAATCCAGGGCATCGGCGACGGCTTCATCCCGGCGGTGCTCGACACCTCGATGATCGACGAGGTGATTTGCGTCTCCGACGACGATGCGATCCACCAGACCCGTCTGCTGGCGCGCAAACAAGGCCTGTTGGTGGGCACCTCCTCGGGGGCCAATGTCTGGGCGGCGCGCAAGGTGTTCGAAGAACTGGGTCCCAATGCAAAGGTCGTGACGGTCTTGCCCGACCGCGCCGAGCGCTACTTCTCCACCGCGCTCATCTAAATTGTAGCTTGCCAAAACAGGATCGGGAGTGATTTCGGCTGCGGGTTGGCGCAAGCCATGGCGCGCATCAAGCCGGCCCCGATGTCCTTTTAGCGTCTCCCGACTTCGACGGCCCGGCCTTCGCGCGCCGAGGCGTACAGGGCGTCGATGACGTCCATGTTGGCGACGGCGTCGTCCACGCCCCAACGCGGCGCGCGGTCCTCCCGCAACGCCCGCGCGAAGTCGTCGGCTTCCAGGCCGTAGATATTGCCGCCGGCCGTGCGGATCGTTTCCGTACCGGCGTCGGTGATCAGCGTTACATCGACGCCTTCGGCGTAAGGATGCCAGGGCCGCTCGGTGACGAGAACGCCGGCCGCGCCGACAATCTCCGCTCGCTGCCTTTTCTGCGCCGCGAAGCTGGCGACGAACTCGGCGAAGACGCCGTCCGCGAACTCCATCATGCCGACGAACGTCTCATCGACGGCGGCGCGGCGGGCGAAGCCGGAAACGCGCCGCGGTTCGCCGCCGGCGATCAACCGCGACAAATTGACGCCGTAGCAGCCGAGATCCATGAGCACGCCGCCGGCCAGGGCCGGATCGGCTTGAACGATCGTCGGGTCGCGAAGCAGGTAGGTGAAGGTGGAGGAAATCGACGCCAGCCGCCCGAGCCGGCCCGAGCGCAGGTAATCGAGCGCCAGGTCGTAGAGCGGGTGGAAGCGGTACATGAACGCCTCGGCCACGGCGAGCCCGGTTTCGCGCGCCATTTTCGCTACCTGGCGCGCTTCGGCGGCGTCGGCGGCGAACGGCTTTTCGCAGAGCACCGGCAGGCCGGCGCGAAGCGCGCGGATCGTCCATTCGGCGTGCAGGCTGTTGGGCAGCGGATTGTAGATCGCATCGACGACGCCGGCGCGCAGCAGTTCGTCGTAGGAACCGTAGGCGTGCGGAATGCCGTTTTGCTCGGCCCAGGCGCGCGCCTTGGCGTAGTCGCGGCTGGCGATGGCCGCCACCTCGCCGGTCTCGCCTTCCCCGATGCCCTTGATAAGCTGGCGCGCGATCTTGGCGCAGCCCAGAATGCCCCAGCGGATCTTTTTCATTTTCATGGCCTCACGGATTATTCGCCGGCGGCTGCACGTCGCCCGCTCTCAGCGCCACGTCGAAGCGGCCATTGTCGCCAAGCACGCCAGCCGGCCCGTCAAGTTCGGCGGCGGTTTGCGGCAGCGGTGCGGAAAAAACTTCTTTGCCGTCCGCCGCCACCTTCAGATTTTCATCGACGATGAAGGCGGCCAGATTATGCAGGCCGTCTTTTTCGATAGTCGGCGCCGCCGCCGTTCCGAGCGACGTTTCGCCGACGTCGCCGCACAGCCAGCGCGTGCGTTTGCCGGGGTTGCGCTTCAGCCGGGCTTCGATTCTGGATTCAGGCGCGATCGTCCAGACCACGAAAATCCCGTTGCAGGCGTCGTCGGTGCGCAAGGACAAACCGACCTGAGGACTTATGTCTGGGCCGTCGCCGCCGATAGAACCCCGGTAACGAAAGCTCAGCACCGCCGCCGTGTCGCCGCTTTTTTTTCGCACGGCGCGCCATGTCGGCGCGTCGATCCGCAAGAAGCCTCGCGGGCCCTCGACGCGTTCGCCGGCGGTCACGGTGAAGCCTTCCGCATCGACAATCTTTAGCGTGGCCGGCGGAAACGTCGTCGGAATCGCGTCGGATGGCAGGGGGTGCAACTCGGCGCAGGCGAAAAGCGCGAATGCAGCCGGCAGGGCGAGCGCCGCCAAGACCCACGGCGCTCCCGTTGATTTAAAGTGCAAGCGTTCTCTGGCCAACCGTCGCCTCGTTTGTTTTTTCCCGATTCTCCGGCGTTTCCGATCGCGCTCATTGAACCACAGGGCAGGCCGTTTGGCCAGTGGCGTTCTGGACGGAGAGCGGCAGGCAAGATTCGGCCGGGCTGCAAAAAGCCGCGCCCCGGGGATAACCCCGGGGCGCGGAGAGTCGCGGAAGCTTCGACGAAATCAGAGTAAGTCAACGCGCCGGCGTCACGATGACGATGGGGCAGTTGACGAGCGCCGCGCCCTCGACCAGCAGCGCCGCGTCCAGGGCGTCCGTGATGTTCATCACCTCGGCGAAGTCGGCGTTGTCGTAGATGTTCACGTCCCACAGCGGCGAGTAAGGGGCGTCCGTCGGGATCGTCTGAACGACGTTGTGCGTCTGATCCGAGCCTTCTTCGGTGACGAAACCGGAGGCCGGGCCGCTGGCCGGATTCTCCGGGTCGGGATTGATGTTGAAGGTCACGTAGATGTCGGAGACCGGCGTCTGGCCGCCGTCCAGCATCAGGTCCTTCTCCACGAAATTGAAGTAGCTCACGACCTTGCCCTTGTACCAGCCGCGGGTCAGACCCGTGTCGCCGTCGCCGAAGCGCTTGGTGGCTGTCGAGCCTTCGGGCACGATGGGACAGTTGACGACAATGTCGGTTCCCTCGATGTCGAAGCCCTTCTCCTGGATCTCGGTCAGACTGGTGACGGTGTTGGCGACGTAATCGGCGGGGACGGCGACCTTCTGGACGTTCCAGAAGTCGTTGTAGCCGGCGTCTCCGGGGATGACGTCAACGATGTTGAGCTGGCCCTCGACGGGCATGTCCTCGCCTTCGCGGAAAAGAGCGAAGATGGGGGCGGGGGTCCGGCTCATGACGTCGAAGTTGTAGTACTCCACTTTCTCGCCGCTGGGCCCGAGGCCCTTGGTGATGAAAGGTCCCTGGTCGAAGTCGATGGGTTGATTCGGTCCGGGCAGACCGTTCTCGGGCGTGCGGACCATCAGGGTTCCGGCCGCTTCGCTGAAGCGGTCGATCATCGCCTTCTCGGCGGTGTCGGGATCCTTCGGTACGTCGCCGTCGGTCGTGTCGCCGTCGGTCGTGTCGCCGTCGGTCGTGTCGCCGTCGGTCGTGTCGCCGTCGGTCATATCGCCGTCAGGCGTGTCGCCGTCGGTCATGTCGCCGTCGGTCGTGTCGCCGTCGGTCATATCGCCGTCGCTTGCGTCGCCATCGCTCGCGTCGCCGTCTTCGGCCATATCGCCGTCCGTCGTACTATCCCCGTCCGATGTGTCGCAGGCGACAAGCGCCAGCACGGCGAACATCGGCAGCATCCATTGCAAAGCAAGTTTTCTCATGGGTCGTCCTCCTCTATCCGAAAGTGTGTTTCGTCCTCGTGGCAGTCCCAAACCTCGTTAGCCCTTGCCTGAATTTCCGGCGGGCTTTTCGTACTCACCCTTGGATACGGTGTGGGGGGAAGGACGGTTACAAAGGAAAGCAAGAATGTTTTAACGGCGTGATATTACACAATAATAAACGGATTATGGCTTCAGGCGCGGTGGCGGAAAGGCTGGGGAAATTTCAGTTTTGCCGTCGGCGCAACAGGATGTAGACGCCAAGCAGCGGCAACAGAACGGACGCGTGGCCGAGCGCCAAGTGGAAGGGATCCGGGACCGGGCAATGGAGTTGCAGGGCGATGTTGCCCACGAGCGCCGCGGCGGCGACGGCGAAAAACGACCGGCGCGCCGAGCCCAACGAGCCGCGCTCCAGCGCCCAGAGAAGCCAGACGAACGGCAGGCCGCTGACCGTCCCGAAGATCAGGCAGGCAAGGGCCGCCTTGGGCGTGTGATCGTGAAACGCGGGAACAAGCCATTCGCCCGTGTACGCGTGGGGCAGGAGGGCGAAGAGCCAAGGCATGAAAACGGCGACGACCGCCACGAGAAAAAGCGCCGTTCGCGACGGTTCGGGTTTGTAGAGCGGTCTTAAACCATATAAAAACAATGCGGCGGCGGCGGCGGCGAAGGCGGCGAGGGCGGCCGCCATGCGGCCGAGCGGATAGCGCCCGAAATCGGGACGCCGCATGAACAGCAGGACGAATACGCTGAGCGCCAGAAGCGCCAGGACGAGCAACCCTAGCCGCTTGCCGGTCGCCAGACTGCGCAAGCGGCTGGCAAGGCCGCGCTCCGCCTTCAGCCTGGCGTCCAAATCCCCTTTCAGGCGCGAAACCTCCGTCCCGGCGGTCTGCTCGCGCACGCGGGCCAGCAGACGGGCCAGCGTCTCGCCCTCGGGACCGCCGGCGGCGCCGGGCGTCACGGGGGAGCGGTGGGATTTATCCTGATCCATAACCATCTTCGCTTCCATCCAACGGCGTTCGGCCGCCTCGATTTCTCCTTACTATACATTATGCGCTCCCAGGCGGAGCAGTTACATTATCCCGGCTCCAAATACTGCTTCAACTTCTCGTAGCCGCGATGGGCGCGGACTTTCACCGCGCTGAGCGACGCCCCCACCATCGCCGCGATTTCGGGGAAGCTGAAGCCTTCCATCCAATGCAGCGTGATGACTTCGCGCTGATCGTCGTTGAGTCTGCCCAAAGCCTCCTGGACGCGCCGCGCCTCGTCGTCATGCTCGATGTCGTGCGCCTCCACCGACGGTTCATGGCCGGTTTCCAAGTCCAGCGGCGTTTCCGGGCGGCGCTTCTGCCGGCGGAAATGTTCGCGCTTGAGGTTGATGGCGATGGTGAACAGCCAGGGTTTCAGCCGTGCATCAAGTTTGAAGTCATGCCGCGCGCGGTGCAACTGGAGAAAAGTTTCCTGAACGAGATCGTGGGCGTCCGCCTCGCGCGGCAGCTGTCGGCGCATGACGCGCAGCAGGATGGGGGCGTAACGGGCGAACAGTTCGTCGAACGCCTCCGAATCGCCCGCCACGTAGGCGGCCATCAATGCTTCGTCGGTCCGGTCCATGGAACCCGCGCCTCAGCCCCGTCCGCTTGTCGAATGCGAAGCAGCTTATCGCGCGGCATGGGCGAAGGCAAAGAAAAAGGCCGTGCGGCGACGAATAAAACATCGAAGGCGCGGCTCTGAATCCGCGCCGCAGCGGCTGGCGCGATTCAGGCCAATCGCTTGAGAACGGTCGGCGCATACGCTATGGTGCTCACGATCGGTCGGGCTTGGGAGGGTAAAAAATAGTGATCGGCACAGACCCTGCGCGCCGCCGTTTCGGACGCGGCCTGTTTACCGAACTTGCCGTTTTGGTGTGGGCGATCGGCGTCGCGGCGCTGATCCTCCACGCCGGACATTATCTGTTTTTCGTGGCCGACGATGCGTTGATCTCGCTACGCTACGCCGAGCGTCTGCTTGGCGGTCATGGTCTGACCTGGACCGACGGCCCGCCGGTGGAGGGCTACTCCAACCTCCTGTGGATTCTGCTGTGCGCGGCGCTCGGGGCGATCGGAATCGACCTTATCGATGCGGCGCGGGTGCTCGGGCTGGCCGGCGCGGCGGCGGCGCTCGGCGCAATCGTTTACGCCTACCGGCCGCAGAGTTGGCGGGGGCTCGCGCCGCCG
This sequence comes from Myxococcales bacterium, assembly GCA_003598065.1. GTDB lineage: Bacteria > Myxococcota_A > SURF-8 > SURF-8 > SURF-8 > SURF-8. Next base: position 45,501 of record QZKR01000028.1, read on the forward strand.
CTCGTCGGCGTGCTGGTCTTGGCGCTTTCGGGTCCGATCGCCGTCTGGAGCATCGGCGGTTTGGAGCAGCCGCTGGTCGCCGCGCTTTGGGCCTGGAGCGTGGCGCTTATCCTTGAAGGACTGGACGATTCGCCGCCTCGGCCGCGCCGCGTCCTTTTGCCCGCCGTGCTGCTCGCGCTATTGGTGCTGACGCGCCCCGACGCGCCCGTTCTCGTCGCGGCGCTGGCGGCGGCGCACCTGCTGGCCCATCGCACCACGCGTCAGGCGTGGATCTCGTCGGCCGTGCTGGCTTTCCTGCCTTTCCTCGCCTGGCTCGGACAACTCGGCTTCCGGCTCGTCTACTACGACGACTGGCTGCCGAACACGGCGCGGGTGAAGGTGGCGGTGACGGCGTCGCGCTGGCGGCTGGGAATGCAATACGCGGCGCAAATGTGGCCGAACTACACGGCGGTGCTGGCGCTGGCCCTGGGCGGCGCAGGCGCGGTTTGCTTCAACCGGCGGCCGCGCCGTCTTCTGATATTGGGTTTGCCGCTGATCGCTTGGGTCGTCTATGTCGTCGCCATCGGCGGCGATATTTTTCCCGCCCAGCGGCAGATGATCCCGGCGCTGATTATGCTGGCGTTTCTCGCCGCGGAACTCGGAACGTGGATCGGTCGGGGAAGCCGGCTGCGTCTGGCGGCGGGAACGCTCACCATGGCCGTCGGCTTGGGGCTGTATCTCGACGGCCAACTGAAGGATGGGGAAAATATCCGCGCCGTCACGGAGCGTTGGGAATGGGACGGCAAGGAAATCGGAGAAATGCTGAGCGCCGCCTTCGGCGACAGGCAGCCTCTGCTCGCCGCCGACTCGGCCGGCTGTCTGCCCTATTTTTCCAAACTGCCGGCGATCGACATGCTGGGCCTTAATGACCGCCACATCGCCCGGCGCGACACGCGCGCCTTCGGGAAGGGGTATCCGGGGCACGAGCGCGGCGACGGCAAGTACGTGCTCGACCGCAAGCCCGACCTGGTGATCTTCGACAGCCCGCACGGGCGCGTCGATCCCAACAGACCGCCGAATTTCCCCGGCGGACGGGAGATGGTGAAGGACAAGCGCTTCGCCCGGTTCTACCGGCGCGCGATCTTCGAGACGCCCGACCCGCGCCGGGTGCGCTCGTGGATTTACGTGCGGGCCGAGGACGGCAAGCTGGGCGTCGAACGGACGGACGACGCCGTGCGCGTGCCGGGCTATCTCGTCTCTTCCAGCCCTGAGTCCGTCGTGCGTCTGGACAAAAAAGGTCAGGCCGTGATGATCGTTACGCCCGGCAGACCGGCCTTGCTCGATCGCTTGCGGCTGCCGGCGGGAGAATGGAGAGTGGAAGTCGCGACGTCCTCCGGATCGGGCCGGCTCGTCGTGCGGGAAGCGGATAGCCAGGCGGTGCTGTTGGAGGCGGAAGGACAGGGACGATTCGTGTTGACGCCGGGAACGGAAAAAGCGGTCTCGCTCGAAATCGAAACTGTGGGCGAAAACCCCGTTGAAGTGCTGGAGATTGTGTTCAAGCGGCCATAAGACACCCCGCGATGGTCGAGCCTGATAAATTTCATAGCGATTAAGTCGGATTTAATTTACCGTGCGCAAAGGTGTCGTGTAGTTACTGTTTTCATCATTGCTTCGATCACTGCGGAGGCGCCGCCATGTCCCGCTCCATGTCTCTGTCTGGTGCGTTCTATCTCTCTATTTTCGTCCTGCTGCTGACCGCCTGCGGCACGGATGGCACAACCGGCGGCCCGCCGGATTTCGTGAATGACGGCGATTCCGCCGACGATGGCGACGCGCCCGACGGCGATCTCTCCGATGGCGATTTATCGGACGGCGACCTAGCGGACGGAGATGTTGCCGACGGTGATATGCCCGATGGCGATGCGGCCGACGGTGATGTTCCAGACGGTGATGAAAGCGATGGCGACGCACCCGACGGCGACGCCCCGGACGGCGATGAAAACGACGGCGATGCGCCGGATGGCGATGTAAGCGATGGAGACACGACTGACGGCGACGTCCCGGACGGCGACACAACCGATGGCGATGTTGCGGATGGCGACGACGATCAGTCCGGCTTCCATCCCGCCGGTTGGGCCAATCCGGCGCAGCACGGGGCCGCGTTCAAACTCGGCGAATCGGATTGCCGCAATTGCCACGGTCAAAACCTCGACGGCGGAGCGAGATCGTGCGACTCCTGCCATTCATCCGGCTGGCGCAACGACTGCGCCTTCTGCCACGGCGGCGCGGACAATCAAACCGGCGCGCCGCCCGTGGATCTGCGCGGCCGGACGGCGCGGGACGAAACGACGGTCGGCGCGCACACGACGCACGTAACCGCCGCCGGTCATCTGGCCTACGATTGCAGCCAGTGCCACGCGAAACCCGACGACGTGCTCTCCCCGGGGCATACGCTCGACGCCACGCCCGGCCAGGCGGAGCTTGTCTTCGCCGCCGGTCTGAGCCCGCAAGGCGTTTTCAACGGCGACGCCGCCTGTTCCAGCCTCTACTGCCACGGCGACGGCCGCACGGCGGGAGCTTCGCCGGCCTTCACGGGAACGATCGATTCCTGCTCTACCTGTCACCCCTTCATGAGCAGCACGTCGGACGCCTGGGCGACGATGAGCGGCGACCACCGCAAGCACTTGCGCGAGGGAATCGCCTGTCACGAATGCCATGGGCCGGTGCTCAACGACGATGAGACGATCAAGGCCCCCGAGCTGCACGTCAACGGCCAGAAAAACGTGCTGCTTCCCAGCGGCGGCGTCTGGAACGGCAGCAACTGCACCGTCGTCTGCCACGGCGAGACCCATTTCGCGCAAGGGTGGTAAAAGGCAAAAAGCCCTCTTCTCTCCGCTAATCGGGCGCCAAAGCGTGAAAAATTATTTGGCGGTTGGGCTAGGGAGCCTTTCCGCCATTTTCCTTTCTCATTTGACAGCTCCGCCATCGTCCCGGTAAGTTCTGCCTGCCGGCCCGGACCGGTTCATGTCGCCCTTCCACTCAAGGAGCCTGCCATGTACGCTTGTCGTAACCAAGGCAATCGCGGAACAGCCTTCCGTTTCGGTGTCGTTTTTTTCGCCATCTTCCTTCTTGCCGCGTGCGAGACGCAGGTGACCAACGGCGACGAAGGCGACGGCGACGTTTCCGATCTCTGCGGCAACGACCACAAAGACGAAGGCGAGGTCTGCGACGGTCTCGACCTTGCCGGTCAAGGCTGCGAAGCGCAGGGCTTCGGCCCGGGCCTCCTGGCCTGCCGGCCCGACTGCACGGGTTTCGACACTTCCACCTGCTCGCCCGCCACGACCTGCGGCAACGATTTCATCGACATGGGCGAATTCTGCGACGGCATGGACTTGGGCGGCCAGTCCTGCGTGACGCTGGGTTTCGGCCCCGGCGCGCTGTCCTGCAAACTCGATTGCCTCGACTACGACCGCAGCCAGTGCCGCGCCCCCGTGACCTGCGGCAACGGCCGGCGCGACGGCGCGGAGCTGTGCGACGACGGCGACCTGAACGGCGCGACCTGCCAGACGCTCGGCTTCGGCGGCGGCGAACTCGCCTGTCTGGACAACTGCGGCGACTACGACACGAGCGGCTGCGCCGCGTCCCTCCGCTGCGGCAACGGCGAGATCGACGCGGGCGAAACCTGCGACGAAACAGCCCTCGCCGGCCAGACCTGCGAGAGCTTGGGCTTCGGCGCGGGCGCGCTCGCCTGCCAGACCGACTGCAAGGACTTCGACCGCAGAGGCTGCGGCGCGCCCCTCACCTGCGGCAACGGCGGGGGCGATGGCGTCGAGGTATGCGACGGCGAGGATCTGGACGGCAAGACCTGCGTCGATCTGGGGTTCACCGGCGGCGAGCTGGCCTGCAACGGGCAATGCACCGCCTTCGACACCTCCGGATGCACGTCGGGCTGCACGCCCGAATGCGGCGAGCGCGAGTGCGGCCCCGATCCCGTCTGCGGCGAAAGCTGCGGCGACTGCGACGAATACTCCACTTGCGACGAGGCCGGCCAGTGCGTCGAAATCTGCAATCTGGATCCGATCGACGCCGACCGGACGCTGACGATCGATCTGAAAACGGCGGACGTCGTCGCGACGTTCACGCTTGACGGCGAAACGATGCCCGACAACAGCCAAAGCAACGCCCGCGGCTATCTTGTCTTTTCCCGCATCGACAGCGGCGGCCAGTATTGGGTGGGCGTCGGCGACAAAGGCCAGGCCAGAATAGAAGCGACGATCTTCACCGGCGTCTACGATTTGTTCTTCGAGGGCGGCGGCGAGGATTACCAGGACGTCCTTCCCGATCAGAAGATCCTTCTGGAACGCGGCCGGAGCTTTTCGGCCGACGAAACGCTGTCCTTCGATCTCAAGACTATCCGCGTCTCGGGCGATGTGACGCTGAACGGCCGGACAATGCCCGACAACGATAATTCCAACGAGCGCGGTTACCTGGTGTTCGGCAACCGCGGCACGGGCGACGCCTACTGGCTGGGGATCGGCGCCACGGGCGCGGCGCATTACTCGAAGGTCTTTTTCGCCGCCAATTACGACGTGCATTTTTCCGGCGCCGACGAGGACTATCAAGACGTGCTGCCGGAACAGCGCATCGTGCTGTTTCGCGAGCGGAGCCTGACGCGCGACGCGACGCTGGACGCGGATCTCAAGACCGTCCGCATCGACGGCGACGTGACGCTCAACGGCCAGGCGATGCCCGACAGCGGCGGCTCCTACGATCGCGGCTGGGTGGTGTTTTCGATTCCGGAAACGGGAAATTCCTACTGGGTGGGCGTGGGTGCGAACAATGCCGCCGCCTACGAAGCGACCGTCTTCGCCGAAACCTATACTATTCTCTTCGCCGGCGGCGACGACGATTATCAGGACGTGCTCCCCTATCAGCGGCTGCAGATCGCTGCCGGCCGCGCCTTGACGAGCAACCAGCGGTTCGATATCGACCTGAAAACGGTGCGCGTCAGCGGAACGTTCACGCTCGATGGCGAACGGATGCCGGACAGTTCGAACTCCTATGATCGCGGCTACGCGGTATTCACCGGCGCCACGACCGGCTGGTATCACAATATCGGCATTGGTGCGAGCGGCCCGGCCTCCTTCGACGAGCGGCTGTTCGCCGACACCTACGACGTTGTCTTCAGTTCCACGGACGACGACTATCAGACCGTTCTCCCCTATCTGAAAACGCGCGTCGCGAAGGCGCTGGCGCTCAATGCGGATCGCAACCTCTCCTACGATCTGAGGACGGTCCAGATCAGCGGCGCGATCACGCTCGACGGGCAGACGATGCCCGACAATGGTCTCTCCTCCAACGGGCGCGGCTCCCTGGGCTTTCGTTCGCGGAACGCCGATTCCACGCTATGGCTCAGCATCCCCGCCACGGGCGCGGCTGTTTACTCGACGGCGCTGTTCGCCGGCGACTACGACATCCTCTATTCGCCGTGGGACCGCGACTACCAGGATGTGACGCCGCTGGCCAACGTGCAGAGCGGCCGCGCCGTGACGTTCGACGGCAATACGATGCGGAACATCGATCTGACGACGCACCGGCTGTCGCTCACGCTTACCTTGAACGGCCAGACGATGCCCGGCAACGGCTCCGAAAACGACCGGGGCAGCCTGGGGCTGACGATGAAGGAGACGGGCGACACCGACTGGCAGGCCGTCGGGATTCGCGGCGCGGCGAAAATCGACGATCCCGTTTTCGAGGGCGCGTACGACGTGAGGTTTTCGGCTTATGACGCCGACTATCAGAACGTGCTGCCGCCGCAGGATATTCTGCTGAAAACGGGCTGCTTCCGCATGGAAAATTGCGAGCTCAATCCGGCCGACCTCAGCGGCGCATGGTACGCCATCCCCTCCGCGCCTTGGTGGACGCCGGTGTCTTTGGCGCTCGTCCAAAACGCAGACGGCGCCATAGAAGGCGCCTTCTACAGTTCCGGTTATACCGGCATCGTCTTCAACGGCCGGCGCGAGGGAGACAAGGCCAGCTTCGAATTCCAACCTTACTGCCTGGTGCATACGGAAGGGACGTTGTTGAACGGCTGCATGATGACGGGTACGATGGAGGCGCGCAACTGCGCGAGCACCGTTCCCTTCAGTCAGTTCGTGGCCTTCCGGCTGGAATAGCGATACGGCCGGTCCTCAGTCGAACTTTACAGTCTGACAAAAAATACCGAAAAAAAAGACACTTCTTGAAAACCGGCGAATGATTAATTCCCGACAAACGCGGCTGGAGCGGCATTGGCTCGGGATTTGCTTGCATTTTTCTCCAGGCGTGCAAATAAAAGTCGCAGGCCGCCATCGGATTTACTTCACGGCATGATCGGGGAAGCGAGGGGCGCAGCGCCTCGCAAAGGAAAATAGCGTGCGCTGGAGAAGAGCGAACCTCGCGAAAGCCCGGTTACGAGCGGCGGAATTTCTTCCGTTGCTCCCGGACTGGGTCGGTGTCGGCGCGGCCGCCTGGTTTGTGCTGGCTTTTCTGATTCTTTCCCTGTTGCGCCTGTCCTATCCGTTCGACATGGAATGGGTCGAGGGCGCGATGGTGGATCAGGTGCGACGCCTGCTTGGCGGCCATTCGCTCTATGCGCCGCCATCCCTGGAGAACGTGCCCTTTCCCTACACGCCGCTCTACCTCTACCTCGGCGCGCTGCTTTCCCGTTTGCTGGGCGAGGGATATCCGCCTTTGCGACTGATTTCGATCGCTTCCACAATCGGCTGTTTTGTCCTGCTTTACGCCTTTGTGGCGCGCGAGACCGGGCGCAAGGTCGCCGGGCTGCTGGCCGCCGGCGCTTTCGCGGCGACGGTCAGGATGAACGCCTACTGGTTCGATCTGGCGCGGGTGGACATGCTGTTTATCGTGCTGATTTTCTGGGCCTCCTATATCGTTCGTTTCCATGCCCGGCCCTGGCCCTACCTGGCGGCGGGCGGGTTGATCGTCCTGGCTGTTCTCGCCAAACAGACCGCCCTCGGCCCCGCCGGCGCGCTGATTCTGTATGCCTTGCTGGACCGGCGTCCCGCCGCCTGGTATCTGCTGGGGGCGACCGCCGTCGGGCTGGCCGCCAGCTTGATTATGCTGAATGCCGTTTACGGCGGCTGGTTTTGGTATTACACGGTGACCATTCCCGCTCATCACGGCCTGCTGGATTGGCGCCTACGCTACTTCTGGTCGAACGACCTGCTGCGCTCGGTGGCTTTTCTTCTGGCGCTGGCGCTGCTGGCGATCGTCCGCCGCTTGCACGGGCCCGCCGCCTGGAGCGGGTTGTTTTACGGCTTGTTCGTGGCCGCCCTGCTCGTTTGCAGCTATCTGTCGCGCATCAAGTCGGGCGGAGCGAACAATACGCTGATTCCGCTGCACCTGGGCATGGCCCTGCTGGCCGGATTGGCGTTCGGGAGGCCGGGCGCGCCGCACGGCGACCCGGGCGACGAGCGATCCGCCATTCTGCCGCGTTTCGCCGTGCTGCTTCTGCTGCTGCATTTTGCCCAAGGGGCGTATGACCCGCGGTTGTTTCTTCCGCCCGAGGAAGCCCTGGCGGATGGGATGCGCGCCCTCCGCACCCTGCAGGGAATCGAGGGCGAGGTATGGGCGCCGCGCTATGGCAACTTGGCTTCGCGGCTGGGCAAGGGATTCGGGGCGCACGCCTCGCTCTTGGAAGATACGCTCAGGGAGCCGCAAACCGCCGAGGAAAATCGACGCCGGTTTTTACAGACGATCCAAGAGCGGCATTACGCCGCCATCGCGATCGACACGCGCGAGATCCCGAATTTCATGAAATCGGAAATGCTCGCTCAATACGATCCCACCGGAGCGAAACTCCGCCTCATCATCTGGCAGAACGATTCGGGCTGGACCTTCACCGAAGAACAGGTATACGAACTCAAACCGTGATGGGAAAGGCCGGGATAGAAGTCGCCAAAGCGGGGATTTGCCCATTCCGGGCAGTTGTGGCACGCTGACTGCAATAAGCATCGCCCGGACAAGGTGAACACCATGGCCTATCGCTTCTGTCCCCAATGCGGCCGGCCGCTCGCCGAGCGCGAGGAAAGCGGCCGCGTGCGTCTCGCCTGCCCCGACCCGGCCTGCGGCTTCATTTACTACGACAATCCCTTGCCCGTTGTGGCGGCGATCGTCGAGCACGAAGGGAACGTGATCCTTGTGCGCAGCAAGGGCTGGCCGGAAAAACTTTTCGGACTGGTGACGGGCTTTCTGGAGCGCGACGAGTCGCCGGAGGAAGGCGTCTTGCGCGAGCTGCGCGAGGAATTGAATCTGGAAGGGGAGATCGTTTCGTTCGTCGGCGTTTATCCCTTCACGCCGCGCAATCAGGTGGTCATCGCCTACCATATCCGCGCAACGGGAAAGATCGCGCTTGGCGAGGAATTGGAGGCCTGCAAGGCCATCCCGCCCGAAAAGCTTCGACCCTGGCCGATGGGGACCGGTCTGGCGGTGCGTGACTGGCTCAAGGCTCGGGTTTAATGAAGATACCCGCCGGTGTCCGGCGGATTGTCGGACCTGTCAATCAAGCTTTACATCGATCAAGGAGAAAAGCGGCTGTAATCGGCCTCGATGGCGAGCCTTTTCGAGACCGTTTAGCGACTCTTGAAATTTTAAAATATCTTTTCTTATTATGCAGTTAAAGTCATTCCTGGTATTCGGCGGTGAATTCTAAGAAACGGTTGGCACACTGTTTGCGGATTGCATGACATGGAGTCGTGATTAGGGCAAAACAGGCAAAAGGGAGGTGTTCCATGAAACGGACGCGCAGGGCGCTGCTGACGCTCGCGATTATGCTTGGAGTATTGGCTTTGCTGGCAGGTTGCGAGACGACCCCGGATGACGCCGACGGCGACGCGGTCGAGGGCGACGGCGATGCGGAGGAAACCGACGGGGACGGCGACACCGCAGAGCAGGATGGCGACATGATGGATGGAGACGCCACGGATGGCGATGCCGCCGATGGCGACGCCACGGATGGCGACGCCACGGACGGCGATGCTACGGATGGCGATGCCGCCGATGGCGACGCGACGGATGGCGACGCCGCCGACGGCGACGCGACGGATGGCGACGCCGCCGACGGCGACGCGACGGATGGCGACGCCGCCGACGGCGATCTTGAAGACACGGATGGAGACGTTGAAACGGAACAGGTGGAAGACGACGGGGAGGAAGGCGAGACGGCGCAGAACCTCGGGACCAATCCGCTATACAGCGAGTGCGGCGGTTTCCCGGTTTCGGGAGGGAAGGATATTGTCCCGCCTCAGGACGAAAACTGCCGTGATGAGCGCCTGATCTGGACGTACGACCCCGGCACGGAGACGATCAGCTTCCTCAATCAGAACATCTGGTTGAACTGCTGCGGCGAACATGAAATCACGATCACCTACGAGGAAGCGGAGGGCGTTTACGTAATTCATGAAATCGACCGCCCCGAGGGGGAAGGAGGCCGTTGCGACTGCGATTGCTTCTTCGACATGGCGATCGACCTGCCCGGCATCGTTCCGGAAGTCGGGCGAGAAGAGCCGCCGCAGCCGGTCATTTTTATCCGCATCGAGCGGCAGGCCACCGACGAGGGCGTCGAGCCGGCGGTTGTCACGCAGGGCACGATTATGTACATGAACCTTTACGGCGACGTGCTGATCGAGGAAAATATCGGCTATTGCGACGAGCCGCAAGCGGTGGGCAGCAATCCGGCCCTCAGCGATTGCGGCGGCTTCCCGGGCGGGCGCAGCATAACTTCGGAATGTGAGGACGAGATGCTCTCCTGGAGCTACGACGCCGAAAGCTTCACGGTCTCTTTCTTCAACATCAACGCGCATCTCAATTGCTGCGGCGACCACGCGATCGAAGTTTTCTACAACGGCGGCGACGGCCTTTTCACGATCCAGGAGACCGACGCTCCGGAAAACGGGTCGGATCGCTGTTTCTGCGAGTGCCTTTTCGATTTCGCCATCGACGTGGCGAACGTCTCGGGCATGATGCCGGTCGAACTGCTGCGCGACGTCACCGACGACGATCAGCCGGCGCTTCCGCTTTGGTCTGGAACCATCGACCTCACGGAGGGGTATGGGGATATCCTGATCCAGGAAAATGCGGGCGAGTGCGATCCGTAAGCTAGCTGGCTTTGGTTGCAAAGGACGGGCCGGGCGCAACCCGGCCCGTTTTCATTCTCCCACCTTCGTCCACCGCCCCATCCAGTACGCGCCTCGGAAATCGACGCCGGGAAGCAGGGCCCCCGGACCGTCGCCGCCGTTGGGCTCGTAGGGATTGCTGCGCCACTCGAAGTTGCTCGGCCGCCGGATCGCCTTGGGAACCGGCTGGTCGCAGACGGTCGAACCCTTGCGCCCGCCCTCGTTATAAACGTTCACCGTCGTTCCGTCGTTGAGCACGCAGACGCCGCTTTCCAGTTCCGCGTCGTCGCAGTTCTCGACCGGATAGGCGAAGTACGGCGGCTCGGGGAAGACGGAAAGCGTCTCCACCGCGTCGGCCAGGGCGAGGGCGTCCGCCTCGCCGCCGGTCGCCGGGCCGTAGGCCGTGCCGTCCAGCATCGTCGAGATGACGACGAAATCGTAGAGCGCCATGTTGGCCCCGACGGGCGTGAAATCCTTGCCGGGGATGTCGTAGAGCTGGCTCCAGGCGGCCTCGCGGATCTTCTCCCGCGCCTCGGGATCCTTGATGTAGCGGTAGGCGAGCCAGGCGGAGATCATCGCCATGTTGTAGTTCGAGTAGTTGGAGGACTTGTCCATGGCGATGTAGATCATGTCCTCCAGGGCGATCGTCGGCAGGCCGCGTTCGGCGATGAGCCGGTCGTACAGATAGGTCTCCTGCGCCGGATCGTCGGCGGCGTAGGTGTAGGCGGCGACGATGCCCAGGGCCATCATGGCGTAGAAGCCGTTGTTGAAGCCCGGCGAGTAAAGATCGCGCTCGATGGAGTGCTCGTTGATGTAGCCGTGGAAGGTGATCCGCCCGTCGGCGTCGGGGAACTCCAGGTCGTAGCCGGACTCGCGCACCACCTGCAGCGCGGCGAGCACGCCCGAGGCGTCCTGACGGAGGCGCGCTTTCATTTCGTCCGAGAAAGCGGGATCGTCGCGGATGACTTCGTAGCCGATGGCGATGGCCAGCGCCCAGCCGAGCATCATGTCGCGGCTGCAGGAATCCTCCCAGTAATAGTCGGGATACTGGCCGCTGACGTCCTCGCGCCAGGCTCCGTTGTTTTTCTCCTCCGGCAGGGGATTTCCCTGCTCGTCGAACAGCGGCACGGGCACGACCGATTCGGCGAAACCCGGCACGCCCTTCTTGACGAAGCCGCGCGCCACGACGCCCGGCGCGCCGCCGACCGCGAAAGCGATGTGCATGGCGTCCAGCGAACGCTGCAATTGCGCGCGGGCGACGTCCACCTCGCCGCAGTCGGCCCCTTCGCCGCGCAGGACCGAGTAGCGCATGGCGTCCGCCATGATGCCGAAGCCGGCGTAGAGTCCGGCCACCTTCTGCCAGCCGTCGATCGCCGACTCCGGCTCGGGTCCGCCGGAGAACGTCGCGAAGTCCCAGGAATCGTCCTCGCGCAGGAAGCGCGTCAGCAGATCGCGCTTCTCGACGCTGGTTTCCAGGACGGAGGCGTCTACATTGACCGCCATCGGCTTGGCGTTGAAGACGTGGAACTGCCGGTCGTACTGCCGCGCCAGATGGGCGAGCGTCGCGTCGTGGCCGTCCTCCAGCGGGCCGGGCAAAAGATGCGCGCCGCCGGGCTGATTCGTATCGCAGTCGGGCCAGGGCTCGGTATAGGGCGGCAGGTCGCGCCAGGCCGGCTGTTCCGGCTCGGCGTCTCCGTCCGTGTCGCCGTCCGTTTCGGCGGATTCTTGCTCATCGCCTTCGGACGCTTCATCCTCATCGCCATCGGCGGCGTCGCCGTCCGGGGTCGATTCCTCCTCGGCGCAACCGACGAAAAGCAGAATCAGCGCCAGGGCGGCCAGCGCGAGAAAAGGCCTCCAAAGCCGCGAGCAATTCATGGCTTCATCCTCCGCAAGAATTCAGACACACAAGATCGACCATCGGCCAGAGTTTCGCAAACTCCGCGCCGCTTGGCAAGTTGACGATGGGAAATAGCTGCGGTTTGCCTCCTTGATGATGCTCTTCGTCCGGCGCTTAGCGCCTATCCCAATAAGGCGACGATCCTGGACAAGGGGCTTAAGCCCCTTGTCTAGCCTATTTGAGATGGGCGCTTAATGGGAATTGCTGCGGCGCGGCCAAGTTTGCTATACTTTTTCATCCGCCAAGCCCTGTTTTTGGACGAGGAGGTCGGGTCATGCAGTTTTCGCCAAAGTGGTCTCTATGGATTCTTGCCGGAGCGGCGATCGTTCTTTGCGCCTGCGGCTCGGTTGAGTCGGGGACGGACGGCGATTCTGGTCCCTATGCCGATGACGACTCGCTCTTTGATTGGGAACCGGACCTCGATCCGGGCGACCTGACCGATGACGAACCCGACGGCGATCCGGCCGAAGACACCGACGCGGCGGATGCCGATTTGTCGGATGGCGACGAGGCCGACGGCGACCTGCCGACGGATGGCGATGCGACCGATGGCGATACCCCTGACGGCGATACGGCCGACGGTGATCTTCCGGACGGCGACGACGACGCGGCGGAGCAGGTTGACGACGATATTTCCGAAGCGGTTGAGGACGTCGAAACGGCCGATGAATCGGACGAACCGCCGCTGGTCTGGGACGCGGGGTTGCTCCGCGACAAGCAGACGATCGGCTGCACATTTGAAAACCAGCGCACGGCGATGAAGGACGGCGTGCTGCTCGACCTCTGGGACGTGTCGTACATCTCCTACGAATCCATCGATTCCCAACTGCAGCCGATTCTCATCCGCGGCTTCGCCGCCAAGCCGGCGGGCGATTCCGGCCCCATGCCCGGCTTGGTCCTCGCCCATGGCCTCGGCGGCTGCACGAGCGAAAGCAACGCCCCGGGGCTGGCGGCGCTGACCGGTATGGCCGTTCTCGCCTATACGGGACCCGGCGGGTCGGGCGACGGCTGCGTGACGTCCGAAGGGCTGCCGGCGGGGCACGACAGCAGCCGGCGGCTGTTCGATACGATTCCCGACCCGCGCGGCTCGTGGTTCTGGGCCCACGCGGTCGCCGCGATGCGCGGTCTTACCTGCCTCTCCACGCGCCCCGAGGTGGACGATAACCGCCTTGGCATGACCGGCTTCTCCGCCGGCGGCGTCGTCACCCTGATTTCCGCCGCGGTTGATAGCCGCATCAAGGCCGCCGTGCCGCTTTCCGGTACGGGGGCATGGGACGTGGCCATGCAGTCGCCGGCGGCGTGGCAGTATGCGCTGCTGTCCCAGGCCGGGCTCACGACGTCCAGCCCCGAGTGGCGGGTGCTGCAAGCGGAGATCGTCCCGCACTCGCTTCTGCCGCGGACGCAGGCCAAGATCCTCATGACCAACGGCTCGACGGACGAGTTTTTCCCGCTTACGGCGCACGTGGCCACCTACGCCGCCATCCCCGGCGACGACAAGCGCACGGCGATCGCCGCCAACTTCGACCACGGCTGCTATTCCCTCACCGGCATCGAGAGCGCGGCGAACATCGAGACCCGCGCCGAGCGGGTGGGGGCGGGCAACCAGCGCGCCTGGTTCAGGCACTGGTTCGGCACGGACGGCGACTATTCCTACTACCCCATGACGCCGGCGGTCAGCGTGACGCCGATCGGCGCGGCGATGTACGCTACGGCCGTCGTCGATAGCGGCGGCGGCAAGCTGAACGTGGAGAGCGTCAAGTTCTGGTGGAGCAACGACGACGCTTTCTACTTCGGCTCGGTGGATCTCACGGAATCCGGCGGCGGCCTGTGGGGCAAGGAAGTGCTCGCGACGTTGCAGGCGAATACGGTCTACTTCGTCGAAGTGACCTACAAAACGCAGGACTGGTTTTTCCCGGAGCGCTTCATTCTCACGAGCGCGCCCGTCGTCCCGGCCAGTCCGGCGCCGCACATCCGCGACATCGTAAACTGCCTGTAGCGCCTGTAGCGGAAGCCTTTCGTCGCGCCGAACGTTTCCGCCTCTTGCCCGTTTTCGCGGGATCGTGCTAGGGTGGCGCTGGTCAAAAGACGACGCGGCCGACTTTGGAAGCGACGCAGGAGGGGCGCATGGAGATCATCACGCCGTCGGCGGTCATCGAGACGCCGGAAAGCCACATCGAGGATTACGCCAGACTGCTCGAACGCTTCGGCCGCACGAGCCATCCGACGGACGGCCCGATCAGCGACGAATCCGCCTCGGCCTTCCTGCGCCGCTACGCCATCGAACTCGGGCACGAATCGCTCCTGGAGCATTGCGTCGTCTCGGCGCGCTTCATCTGCGACCGCTCCGCCTCGCATCAGCTCGTGCGCCACCGCCTCGGCTCCTACACCCAGGAGTCGCAGCGCGTCTCCGATTACTCGGCTTCCGGCATCCGGGTGATCTGCCCGCCGACGATCCGCCAGGACGCGGCGCGCTTCACGGCGTGGAAAGATGCGGTCGAACGGGCGGAGTCCGCCTATCGGACCCTGCTGGCCGCCGGCGCGCCGCCGGAAGACGCCCGCGCCGTGCTTCCCAACTGCACGAAGACGGAACTGGTGGCCACTTTCAATTTGCGTCAGTGGCGGCATGTCTTCATCCAGCGGGCGCTCAATCCCCGCGCCCAGTGGCAGATCCGCGAATTGATGACCGATCTGCTCAAGCAGCTGGTGGGGCTGTTGCCGTCGGTGTTCGGCGATCTGCAGCAGAAGATTCTCTATCGGCTTGTTTTCGAGGATACGAAGAACATCCCGGCCAAGGACTGAGCCGCGCTCCGCGCCGCAGCAGGGTGGCGTCCACATCTCTCCGGTTGTTTTGTTTTAGATGTAGGATGGGCAATTGCCTTGCCCATCAAAAGATAAAGATGGGCATAACAAATGCCCATCCTACGCAACTTACAGAAGGGGAAAACGCGTGGAGCAGGTTGAAAAACCTGCTCCAACGAGGTGAATCGAACGGCCTTTTGCCGCTTATTCTTCCGCCGGTTGGGGAAACTTCGGGCTGGTGGAAAAGTCATACTGGCCCTGCAACCCTTCCACGCCCTTCAGATCGACGTAATACCGCAGGTAATACACGGTTGCGCCGTCGGTGATCTTGAAATAGTAATAGGTCTGTTCCTCGACGTCGATGCGCTCTACGGCGTCGAAGGGGCCGACATAGGGCAGCGAACCGTTGTCGGCCGCCAGCCGCGACTTGCTCCACGCCGCCTGCACCTGCCGCGACAGGTCGCCGTATCCCAGTTCGAAGCCGTAAAACGTATAGCCGAGATTGGTGGCCGAGGTCGCCGACATCCGGTCGGCCACCGTCCGCCACGTCCCGTCGCCCGGCGCGCCGTCGTCCGTGTGCGCGGAGGGAGTAAGCGCGACGCCGCCGTCCTTGGGGAAAGCGGCCTCGCCGCTGAAGGTCTCCGCGTCGTCGATGGGTTCTTCGGCGTCGGCATCCGCCTCGTCGTCGCCGTCTTCGCCGGAGGCTTCCGCGTCGTCGTCCGTATCGCCGTCCAAGCCGTCGTCGTCGCCGTCCGCGCCGTCGCCGTCCGTGTCGATGTCCGTCTCGCCGCAAGCCGCCACAAGCGCGGCCGTCAAAACGAGGACTACCCACCAGCATCCGATAGCGCGCTTGAACATCGTCAACCTCCATGATCCGAGCGGTCGTTTTGCTCAGCCGAAGTCGTCGCTTGCAGGGCGGTATTATACCACCAAGTTCGGTTTGGGAGGAATTATGCGAATCGGCCGGAGCCGAAGGCGACCGCGCCCGCTCCGGCAAGCGAAGCGGGCGCGGTGGCTTGTTCTGGCGAAGTCAAATCAGAGCAGGCTTGCGGTCATTGAGCGGTCTGCCTGACCCGCTCTTCCTGCGACAGCGCGGCCAGCCGCTTGATGTCCTCGATATTCAATCCCAGCCCTTTGGCGACGCGCTCGCCGTACTCGGCGTCCGCCTTGTAGAAGAGCGCAGTCTGGCGGAGCTGGAGCCGCTTCCGTGCGTTTCCGAGATGAGCGACGATGTTGCCGACCAGCCGGGCGCGTTCCGCTTCGTTCATGACCTTGCGGAACAGGTCGCCCGCCTGAACGAAATCCACGTCGCCGGCCTTGTATTCGTAACGGGCCGCCATCCCGCCGACATCGACGGGCGGCGCGGCGACGGCGGGGTCCGGCGTCGGGCCTCCGAAACTGTTCGGCCAGTAGTTGGGGCCGCCGCCGCCGTTCGCGTCGGAGCGCATGAAGCCGTCGCGCTGGTAGCTGTTCTCCTTGGCGGCCTTGGGCGAGTTGACGGGCAGCAGATGAAAATTGGGGCCGAGCCGGTGGCGGTGGGTGTCGTGGTAGCTGAACAGGCGGCCTTGCAGCAGCTTGTCCGGCGACGGCCCGATGCCGGGAACGAAGTTGCCGGGGGAAAAGGCCGACTGCTCCACCTCGGCGAAGTAATTCTGCGGGTTGCGATCGAGGACCATTCGGCCGAAGGGCTGGAGCGGGAAATCCTTGTGCGGCCAGACCTTGGTGATGTCGAAGGGTTCGAAACGGTAGCTCTTCGCCTGTTCCGGCGTCATGATCTGCGCGTAAACCTTCCACGCCGGGGCATCCCCCTTGGCGATGCTTTGGAACAGGTCGCGGGTGGCGTGGTCCGGGTCTTCGCCGGCGAGCTTCGTCGCCTCTTCGCGGGTCAGGCTTTTGACGCCCTGCTCGGTCTTGAAGTGGATCTTCACCCACCAGTACTCGCCCTTGGCGTTGTACCACATGAAGGCGTGCCCGCTGAAGCCGTTCATGTGGCGGTAGCTGAACGGCGTGCCGCGATCCGAGAAGAGAACCGTGACCTGGTGGATCGATTCCGGAGTCAAGGACAGAAAATCCCAGACCATGTCCGGGTCCTTCAAGTTGCTGGCCGGGAGGCGTTTCTGCGTGTGGATGAAGTCCGGGAATTTCATCGCGTCGCGAATGAAGAAGACCGGCGTGTTGTTGCCGACGAAGTCGTAATTGCCTTCCTCGGTGTAGAACTTCACAGCGAAGCCGCGCGGATCGCGCTCGGAGTCGGCGGAGCCTTTTTCGCCGCCGACGGTGGAGAAGCGCGCGAACACCTCCGTGCGCTTGCCGACCTGGGAAAGGAATCTGGCGCGGGTGTACGTGGAAAGGTCGTGCGTGACCTCGAAGGTCCCGTAAGCCCCGGCCCCCTTGGCATGCACGACGCGTTCGGGGATGCGTTCGCGATCGAAATGGGCCAGCTTGTCCAGGAGGTGTATATCTTGGATGAGCGTCGGCCCCTTGTCGCCGGCGGTCAACGAATGCAGATCGTTGTCCACCGGCATTCCGGCGCTAGTGGTCAGGGTGTTCTTGTCCTTGGCCATAACCGTTCTCCTTTCCAGTTACTTTGTTTTACGGCTAGTTCGGTTGCGTTCCTTCCGTTGCGCGCATCGCGAACACAAGCCCCGCAGCTCGACGTGCGCCGTCCGCACGAAGCCCATCGCCGCAACGTCTTTCGGCGGCGGCAAGGCATCGAACGCCGGATGATGGAAATCGCGGGCCAGACCGCACTCCGTACACACGAAATGATGATGAGGGCTCATGTTCGCATCGAACCGCACCCGTTCCCGAGACAACCCCACGGCGCTGATCAGGCCGAGATCGACGAGCAGCCAGAGGGTGCGGTACACCGTGTCGAGCGAGACCGTTGGGAGGCGCTTGCGGACGCCGCGATGGATCGCCTCCGCGTCGGGGTGCTCGCCGCTTTTCGCCACTTCGCGGAAAATCTCCAGGCGCTGCATCGTCAGTTTCACGCGTGCGCTCCGGCACGTTTCCGTGAAGCGCTCGATCCTCCGACGAACTTCCTCCCGCTCCGTTTCCATTAAATGATTCCTAAGTAGTAATCATTACTAAATAGGAAAAAACCATTAATTGAGTTGGATGTCAAGTCCTTTTTGAATCCGTAAAACTCTGCTGCGGAAAAATCTCGCTTCTCAAGGCGGTCGGAATGCCGCCTCGCGCCGAGTTCAGCGCCCGAAAGGGCCGTCAATATCAAAAGATTCGGGGCTTTTCGAATTTCTTGACCACGCCGAAGGGAAGGTTATACTTGCATGAACTTTTGGATCGCATTAAGATTAATCGACCGCCACGGCATCGGACCTTCTCTTGCGTCGATCCAAGAGCATGACGCCATTTCAATCAACTCGGTGAAGGAGCAGTCAGACCATGTCGCACAGGGTGTCATTCCATGTATTAGTCGCATTGCTGCTGTCGTTCGGAGCGGCGGCGCTGCCCGCGCCCGCCTTCGCTCAAAGCCAGATCGCCGTGGTGCAGGATTTGTACAACAACGTTCTGCAATTCCCTAAAAGCGGCGCGCCGACGATGATGAACGCCGCCAAGGGATTTTACGCCTCGGGCAATCCGGACGATTTCGATTTCCTGTTCGTTTTCCTGCAGGGACAAGGGACGTTCAATGACGAGGGGTATCTGCCTAGCGCCTACCCGATCCAGAAAGCCCCGGCGGGAACCGGCGCGCCCAATCCGGCGAATAGCCCCGCCGATTACGGTTCGGGGGGAAAGCTCAAGCTCGTCGGCGACATGTACCTGATCGCCAATTACACCTCCGAACCGAACGACAAGTACAACTACCTCGTCACGTTCCCTGCGTCGATCCCCAGCCCGTTTTCCCAGGTGGGAATGGTCGCCCGGGCGATGATGCGTTACTGGGGCGCTTATCTCAAGCTCCCCGGCGGCAACGCCAACGGCCTGATCGGCGGCAACGGCTTCTGGTCGTTCTTCCTCAACACCGGCAGCACGGCCGGCGTGTCGGTCTTGGGCGGCCATTACTTCAAAAAGCTCGGCGTCGAAGATTTCAACATGTACAGTCCCACGCGCATTCTCTCCCAGCTTGACCTCTATCTGATGGGCGTGCTGCCGGCCGACGAGGTCGAAGACACCTTCTATCTCATCAACGTCGAAATGGACCCGCCGCACCAGCCCAGCGATTTTCCCGACGGGGAAGGCGGTTACGTCGCGGACGGCACCAAAGTTCCGGTGACGATCGAGGAAATCGTTCAGGCCAACGGCGCGCGGGCGGCGGCTTCGCAGACGGAGTTCCGTTGCGCCTTCGTGCTGGTCATCCCCGCCAACACTGACCCGCAGCCGACCGATCTCTCCAAACTGGAAGCCCTGCGCCGCCGCATCCAGTCCTGGGTGAACGAGCAGACCGACAACGAGATTTCGTTGGACTGCCGGCTCGATCAGACGCCGCCGGACGGCGACGGAACGGATGGCGACGTCCCGGGCTGCGCCCCGGGCGAACGCCGCTGCAACGGCAAATGGGTTGAAGAATGCGACGCCAACAACAACTGGGACTTTTTGCAGGATTGCGGCGAGTTGCTGTGCATCGAGGACGAATGCGTCGATCCGACGCAGGTGGACGGCGACGACGCCGGTCCGGACTGTCTGCCCGGACAGACGCGTTGCGATGATGACGTCGTGCAGCGCTGCGACAACGAGATGTGGGTGGATTTCCAGAATTGCGTTCCCCTTGATCGTGTTTGCCAGAACTCGCAGTGTGTCGATGCGCCGATCGGCGACGGCGATACGCCGGCGGACGGCGACGAAACGGTGGACGGCGACGGGCCGGCCGCAGAGTGTCTGACCGCCGACGACTGCCCGGCGAACAATCGCTGCGGCAGCGGCCAGTGCATTCCCTGTCCGGTAGGGACGACCTTGCAGGGCAACGTGTGTTTCGAGGGCCAGCAAGAGGAAAACGGCGGCGGCGGCTGTCAGGCGGCGGGCGCGTTTTCCGGTGCGCTGTTCCTGCTGGCCGCGCTGGGGTTCGCCATCCGGCGGCGGCGCTGAAGCCGACCGTTCGGGAAAATGAAAAAGGCGGGCTCGATGCCCGCCTTTTTTGTCTTTTTCGTATTCGAATCAGGTGGCGACGGCGAGGCGTTCGGTGAGGATGCTGACCCGCTTTTTGCCCCGGACCGTCTCGTACTTCACGTAGCCGTCGATCTTGGCGTAAACGGTGTAATCCTTGCCGAGGCCGACGTTGCGCCCGGGATGGATCTTCGTGCCGAGCTGGCGGACGAGGATGCTGCCGCCGGTGACGAACTCCCCGTCGTAAACCTTGATGCCGCGCCGCTGACCCTGGCTGTCGCGTCCGTTGCGCGCGCTGCCGCCGGCTTTCTTGTGCGCCATGACGCTCTCCTTTCCTAGGCTTTGATCGCGGTGATTTTCAAGTCGGTGTAACGCTGGCGGTGGCCCGTCTTTTTTTCGTAGCCTTTGCGCCGTTTCTTGTGGAACACGGCGATCTTCTCGCCGAGCGCCTGGCGCACGATCTGGGCGTCCACCACGGCGTTTTCAAGGTAGGGCCGGCCCACTTTCGGCCCTTCGGCCGTATTCACCAGCAGCACCTTGTCCAGCTTGACGCTCTGGCCTTCGTCGCCCGCCAGTTTCTCCACCCGCACAACGTCGCCTTCCGCGACTTTGTATTGCTTGCCGCCTGTTTTCACCACCGCGTACATCGCTCACTCCTTGCCCTGAATCACTCTCTTTTCACAGGGCGTCAGATACTAGGCGGACCCTCTTGGGCTGTCAAGAGTTTTTTTACCCTGTTTTTTGCCCCGAGGGCCCGGATGATGGACTAGAACTCGAACTGGTAGCCGCCCACGAAAGACAGGCCGCCATGCTCGGCGTTGTCCAATTGCGCATAATCGGACTGGGAAAAAAGGTATCTCGCCTTGATGAACGGTCCGCCGAACCACACGTTGAACTGGCAGCCGGCCCAGAGTCCGACCGCGTACGTGTTTTTCGATTGTTTGGCATCGAGCGTCGTGTGCGGAACCGTGGTGGCAACACTTTTGTACGTGAGCCTCGTCCAGGCGAATCCCGCTCCCACGCCCACGAACGGCCGGACGACGCCGGACGTCAGGATGAAATAATCGAACTCCGCCAGGATCGGCAGCGACAGCAGTTCAATGCTCACGTCGGCGGGATCAGCGCCGCCGATGCTTTGCGAGTAGCTGTATTGCGAGTAGTCGAATCCCAGGCCGAGACGGAAATTCTCGTCGAGCACCGGGAGGATGTATTTCACGGCCAGGCCGGCCGTAAACATCGGATGCGTCTCGACGCTGCTCGAACCGCCATCGACGCTCAACTGCTGGATCGCCAGATTCAGACCGAGACGCGGCTCGATCATTACGTAATGCGTCGTCGGTCCCGCCGCCGCCTCCGCCGGCGCGGCCACGCCGGCCGCTTCTCCTTCGGAAGAGGGAATTTCCGCCACGGGTTGCGGCGTGGGCGTCGCGACCGGCGGCTCCGGTTTGGGCGGGACCGGCGCTGTGGGCTGAACCAACGGCGGTGTGGCCGGCTGGGCCGGAGGCGTGGGTTGAACCAGCGGCGGAGGCGCGGGCTGCACCGGAGCGGGCGCTGCCGCCGGCGCCGGCGCCGGCGCGGGAGCCGGCGCAGGAAGCGGTGCGATAAGCGGCACCAGCGGCACGAGCGGAATCAGCTCCGGCTCTTCTTCTTTCGGCTTCGCTTTTTCGAATACGACGCCGGCCGCGCCGCCCAAGGGGGCGTCCGGCGAAATCATCACGCCGATGGTCCAGGTTTCCGCCGGCACCTCGATGTCCCATGGTTTGGCTTTGCCGGGAAATACGGTCTTCGTTTCCTCATACAGGAGCCCCGGAGCTTCCACGGCCGATTGCTTCACCGTTTCCAGGAGGACGCCGTTTTTCAGAATGGAGAACGTCGCTTCGCGCCCCGCGGCGTCCATGTCGCTGGGCGCGTAACTTTTGATGAGCGAAAGCGTCAGCTTGCCCGGCCCTTTCACTTCCAGCTGCAACGGCATCAGCGGTTTGACGGAAAAAACTTCCGTGCGCTCGTTGCCGAACAGAGTGTGCATTTTTTCGTGCTGCCCGAGCGGCTTTACGACGTTCTCGCCTTGTTCGGCGAAAGCAGGTGTGGCCGCGAAAACATAGCCCGCGAAAATGATCGCCCACACGCCCATCCATGCTTTCATCCCAGATCCTCCCCGTGGCAGGATTAAAATTTCTCTGAATTTTCTGTAAGATAACCGGCGGGGCGTCTTGGACTCCCGCCTCGAAAGCGCGCTTATCTTAGCCAGCGCTTCCAGCAGCGTCAAGAAAAAAGCCAGGATGTGAGCCCTCAATAAACTCTCTCGAAATGCTTGCAATTCGCCCGAGTTGATGTAGCCTAGCGTCAATTTGGCGTGCGGGTCCAGAACGAGGAATTCGGACGCCAGACGCGGGGTGTTTGTACAATCGAGTAAAAAATTGCGGGGCGATTGCATCCTTTGGTATAGTCTGTCCTTAAGCAGAAACATGACTGTCCGCACGCGCAGTAAAAGGCATCTTCATCAGACGAGGTAGACGCATGAAGGTCTCGTGCGACAAATGCGGGGCGAAGTTCAAGATCGATGACGGCAAAATCCCGGCGCAGGGCCTTTCCATGAAGTGCCCGAAGTGTCAGGCGCCGCTGCTGGTCACCCTGGCCGGCGGAGCGGCGGCGGCTCCTGAGGCAAGCGCGACGGGGGGATCGTTCGAGGAGGACTTTTCCGCCGACCCCTCGACAGCTTCGGATTCTGCGCCGCCCGCCGGTCCTGGCGGCCCGTCCAAAACCGACGAGTTCGCCTTCGGCCAGGTTGGCGAAGACGGCCCGCCCGACGATTTTTTTGCCGATCTCGGCGGCTTGGAGGAGCCTTCTCCCGAGGCCGCTTCGTCGGAAGGGAAGGCCGAGGAGCCGGACGATTTCGCTTTCGACGAGGCGTTGTCCGATCTGGACGCCGACCTGAAGCTCGATGCGCAGGACACCCTGCCGCCTACGCCAAAGCCGGGCGGCGGCGACATCCCCGATTTCAACGACGACGAGCTGCCGCCTCTGTTTGGGGAAACGACCTCCAAAAAGATTCGGGGCGACGCGCCTCAGCCCGTGGACGACTTCACGCTGGACATGCCGTCCCTGCTGGAAAATGCGGCGGCCGAATTGGAAAAGGAACTTTCCGGGGGAAGCGACGGTCTGGATTTTGGATCATCCGCCAAAGTCAAGCAGGAGCCGACCCCCTTGGATCTCCCCGATCAGGGATTTTCCTTCGACGACATGCTGGCCGGCGACGAACAGGCCGCGCCGCCGTCGGAAGCGACGGATGACACGTTGTTCGAACCCAACGCACCGCCGCCCGAAGATCTTGAGGCGCTGCCTCCCCTGGGCGAAGACCGGTTCGGCGGTCCCGACGAACCGGCGGCTGTTCTCGAAGGGCTTCCGGATTTGACCCAAGGCGAGGGGGCTCTCGAACTTTTTTACGTTCGCCGTAAAAACGGAAAAGAATTCGGTCCCTTCCCCGCCTCCACCGTGCTGGACATGATTCGCACGGCGAAGCTCCAGGGCAACGAAGACGTCCGGACGTCCGCCGACGACTGGAAGCCGATCGGGGAGGTGGCGATTTTCGCCGAAGAGATCCAGGCGTCGCCAGGCCGCCAGACGGTTCTCGACACCTTCATGGGCAGCAAGCAAAAAACGGGTCCGGACTTGGAGAGCGAGCGCAAGCGCATTCTGGAAGAAAGCAAGAAGCGCCGTCGCGCCGGGTCGCTGGACGTCGTTTCGCCGATGAAGCAGGGCCGCTTGCAGTTCGGCAAGCGCACGATTATCGCCGCCGCCGTGCTTGGCGTGCTGTTGCTCGTGGTCGGCTATTTCCAATTCATCGAGGAAGTGAGCATCATCGATATCCTTACCGGGCAGAGCATCGCCGAGAAACCTTTCGAGGAGCAACTCAAGTCGCGTTATCGCAAAAGTTACGACGAAGCCCAGGAGGAAATGGCGCGCGACAACTTCCAGGGATTCACCAACGCCCGCAACATCTGTCTGGAAATGCTCAAAGCGCCCGATTTCCGGGGCGTCCAGGCGATCTGGGCGCTTTTGGCCCAGATCGACTATCAGATTCTAAGCCGCTACACCTCCACGCCGGAGATCCAGAACGAAGCGAAGACGATGCTGGACAACCTCGCGAGCGTGAAGACCGAGGAGCCGGAGGTTCTTTTCGCTTCCGCGTCTCAGTATCTTTACCAACGGCGTTTCAACGAGGCCAAGGACGTCCTGCTCAAGGTGCTCGTCACCAAGCCGAAAAACGTCAAGGCGCTGCACATGATCGCCGAGGCGTATCTCAACCTTCCCGAAAAGGAAGCGGCGGGCAAGTATCTCGAAAAGGTGATCGAGATCGACAAAGCCACCGCGCGAACCTACTACCTCCAGGGGCTGATGCACAATCTTCTGGGCGCGAACGACAAAGCCAAGGAGAGCTTCGCCAAGGCGCTGGAGAAAGATCCTCAGCACCTCGATTCGCAGATCGAACTGGCCGGCATTCTCCTGAAGGACCAGGGCGGATTCGACAAGGCGGAACGCGAACTGCAAACCATCCGCAACACCTTCAAAGACAGCATGTCCAAGAAGCAGCTGGCGCGCGTCCATTATTATGCGGCCCAGATTTACCTGAAGCGCGACGAGCCATACAAAGTCGTCAAGGAACTCACCGCGGCGATCGAGAACGAGCCGGACAATTACCTCTACAACGAAGTGCTGGGGCAGTTTTACCTGAAGAAACGCGAGCACGACAAAGCCCAGGAACAGTTCGGCAAATGCATCGAAAACAACGGCGTCGAGATTCGCTGCCATTTGGATCTGGGCATCGCGCTGCTGCGAATGGGCATGCCCGATCAGGCGCTGTTCAAGCTCGAAGCGGCGAGCAAGGTGGCGGCCGACAACGCCGAATTGTATTACCTGATGGGCCAGGCCTACGAGAAGCTGTTCAAACCCGACAAGGCCCTGGAGATGTATGAAAAGTCGATCGCGCTGGACCCGAACGGCGTGGTCTACTATACGAGCGCGGCCATGTCGTATCTGCACCAGGAGAATCTGACGAAGGCCGGCGAATATATCCAGAAGGCGAAGCTCATCGACGCCAATTCGCCGCTGGTCTACAATTTCCTGGGGCAGATGCATCTCCACCAAGGCGATTTGGCGAAGGCCGAGGAGGAATTCACCCGCGCCAGCCAGGCCGATCCGAATTTCATCGAGGCGCGGCACATGCTCGCCGAAACGCAGCGCCGCAATCAAAAATACGACGAGGCCGTCGCGCAGTACGAAAAGATTCTCGACATCGACGAAAAGGACGATCGCGCCTATTTCGGATTGGGGCAGACGTACCACCTGAAAGGCGATCTGGCCAAGGCGGTCTCCGAGTTAGAGAAAGCGCTTTACCTCAACGGCAAAGACTACACGTACCTTTTCGAAACCGGCCGCGCTTATTACGAGATGGGCGATCTGGAAAAAGCCAGACCGCTGTTCGAGAAATCCGCCTCGCAGGCGCCGTCTTTCCCCCCGCCGGTATTCTACCTCGGCCGGCTGCACATGGATTTGAAGGAATACGACAAATCGGCGGAGTATTTCGAACAGGCTTTCAACCTCGACAAAGACAACCCGCAGAACTACTACTACTTCGGCTGGCTGATGGAGAACCAGGAGAAATATCCGGAGGCGATCGAGAACTATGATCGGGCGATCGCGCTCAAACCGGACTTCGCCATGGCTTATCTGCGCAAAGGCATCGCCCTGCGGGCTCAAAACAAATTCATTCCCGCCATCCAGATGTTCAACATGGCGAAAAAGCTCGACCCGAGCGTCAACATGGCGCTGATCGAACTGGGCGATTGCTATTTCGAGATGCGTCGGCACGAACTGGCCATCGCGCGCTACCAGGAGGCGTTGAAACAGGATCCGGAGAATCCGCAGGCCCATGCCAAGCTGGGCGGCGTTTTTCTGGAACTGGGCCAGCCGAAAAAAGCCGTGCCCTATCTGCAGAAGGCGGTGACCCTCGACGCGAACAATCCGCAGGCGCACCTGAATCTTGGTTACGCCTACAAAGCGATCCGGAATAAGTCGGATGCGGTCAAGGAATTCGAGACTTATCTGGAGCTGAATCCCACCGCGATCGACAAGGACGAAATTGAGGACGAAATCTACTACCTGAAGAATCGCTGAGAAAGAGAAGCCGGGTGCAAAACCCGCGTTCCGTTTGCTTTTGGGCGGGGGAAACCCCGCCCAAAAGCGTTTTGAGGGGTTCCTAGACACAAAAGAAAATCCCCCGCCGCCCATGCGGATGGGACTCCGTTTGATAAGACTTCCAATCGATCAGACAGACGAATCCTCATGAACTCCGGTCCCTGCCGAATCACCGACCGGAGCATGATCCGCGCTGCTTGCCGGCCTCGCGCGGGGAGCTCTTCCACCGGATGCTCTCATTTTCCCTTGACAAACAGGTCGGTTTCACCATATCAAGGTAATGTTAACTAAAAGAATATGAATAGTATGAAACAGGTCAACGGCAAATGGACGGCGCGTTAGGAAAAAACAATAAAATCAATAGGGTGCTTCAATGGTTGAAAAGCCACGACAGTACCTTGACGGAGAAGCTGCTTCTTGAGTCTGAAAGCTTTCCTTCCGCGACCGCTCTCCGCTTTCCAACCCCTCAGATTCCCGATTCTCTCTTTGAAGATTCTGGAGGTTGGGAAGATCGCCTGGACAAGACCTGCATCTGTTGATGGGGCGATAGCGCCCCGCCTCCAAACTTTCTGCGTTCGCCAAGAATTCTCAACCGAAGGAGCTTAGCCATGGCGTCCCTATTTGAGGGCAACGGTCTCAGCGATACCCCGTTTGGAAAGAAAGGCTTCTCGCCGCTTGTTTTCGATAGCGTCCTGCAAGCCATCGGGCGGACGCCGCTCATCCGGCTCAACAACGTGATCGACGGCTTGCCCGTTTCGCTTTACGCCAAGGTGGAGTTTTTCAATCCCGGCGGCAGCGTGAAGGACCGCATCGGCCTGGCGATGATCGAGGACGCCGAACGGCGGGGCGCGCTCAAACCGGGGGGAACGATCATCGAAGCCACGGCGGGAAACACCGGCGTCGGGCTCGCTCTTGCGGCGGCGGTGAAAGGTTACCGGTGCATCTTCGTTCTGCCCGACAAGATGAGCGAGGACAAGGTAAACCTGCTTAGAGCCTACGGGGCGGAAGTGGTCATCACGCCCACGTCGGTCCCGCCCGATTCGCCGGAGAGCTACAACGGCGTGGCCGAACGCCTGGCCAGGGAGATTCAAGACGCGTTCCGGCCCAACCAGTTCGGCAATCCGAACAACCCGGAAGCCCACTACCGAACGACCGGGCCGGAGATCTGGGAGGCGACCAAGGGCGAAATCGACGTCTTTGTCGCCGGCATCGGCACGGGCGGCACCATCTCCGGCGTCGGGAAGTACTTGAAAGAGAGAAAGCCCGAGGTGCGCGTCATCGGGGCGGACCCCGAAGGGTCGGTGCTGTCGGGCGATGCGCCCAAGCCCTATAAGGTGGAAGGAATCGGAGAAGATTATATCCCCGCCACCTTCAACCGGCAGGCGGTGGACGAATTCGTGCGCATCAGCGACCAGGAGTCGTTCCTCACCGCGCGCCGCTTGGCGCGAGAAGAGGGGTTGCTCGTCGGCGGTTCGTCCGGAACGGCGGTCGCCGCGGCGATCAAGTACGCCCGCCGGCTGCCGCCGGGAAAGATGATCGTCGCCCTGCTGCCCGATACGGGCCGCAACTACCTGAGCAAATTCTTCTCCGACGCCTGGATGGGCAGTTGTGGCTTCTCCGCGGAGGAACCGAAAAGGATTACCGCCGGAGAAGTCGTGCGTCAGAAGCTCGGAATGCCGGCGATCGTTTCCATCGCCTCTTCCAACAAGGTCCTGGACGCCGTTGAAATCATGAAAAACTTCGGCATCTCCCAGCTTCCCGTCCTGGAGGACGGCCAAACGGTCGGCAGCCTGAATGAAGTGACGCTTGTGAAGCTGCTGCACGACCGCGTAAATCTGGCGGCGGCGACGGTCGCGGAAGTGATGGGCAAACCCTTGCCGCAGGTGGATGAGTCCACCGACATTTCCGAGCCGTATCGGCTATTGCTGGCCGGCCACAGCGGCATCGTCGTCACCCGGGACGGCAAAGCCAAGGGCTTTCTCGCCCGCTTCGACCTGGTCAGCTTCTGGGCGCATCAGGAGCATACGGACGGAGGCGGAATATGAAATTCTCGACCAAGGCCATCCATGTCGGGCAGTCCGCCGACCCCGCCACCGGCGCGACCGTGATCCCTATCCATTTAAGCACGACCTTTACCCAAGAGGGCATTGGCGTTCATAGAGGATTCGAGTATCAGCGCTCCGGCAATCCCACCCGCGCGGCGCTGGAGGAATGCCTGGCGTCTCTGGAGGCGGACGGAGCCAGGGGGTTGGCATTTGCCTCCGGTCTGGCGGCGACCGCCACGGCGTTGTCCATCTTGAAACCGGGCGACCACGTCGTGGCCGGCGAGGACCTCTACGGCGGGACGTATCGCCTGTTCGAGAAAGTCTGGCGTCCCTTGGGCGTCTCGTTCGCGTACGTGGACGGGCGCGATCCTTCGGCGTTTCACGCCGCTCTGACGTCTCGAACCCGCCTTGTCTGGTTGGAGACGCCCACGAATCCCCTGCTGCGCCTCGCCGACATCGCGGCGATTGGCGAGATCGCCGCCGCCGCAGGCGCCTGGCTTATCGTGGACAATACGTTCGCCACGCCGTATTTGCAGCGTCCGCTGGAACTGGGCGCGCATGCCGTGCTGCACAGCACCACCAAGTACATCGGCGGGCATTCGGACGTGGTGGGCGGCGCGCTCGTCACCCGCGAGGCGGACCTGTACGACGCCTGGAAGTTCCATCAGAACGCGGCGGGCGGGGTGCTGGGGCCCTTCGAGGCGTGGCTGACCCTGCGCGGGCTGAAGACGCTGGCGCTGCGCATGGAAGGCCATTGCCGCAACGCACTGCATGTCGCCGAATATCTGCAAGGCCACGCTCGCGCAAGCAAGGTCATTTATCCGGGGTTGTCCTCGCATCCCCAGCATGAACTCGCCCGACGCCAGATGTCCGGCCGTTTCGGCGGCATGGTGACGTTTGAGATGGAGGGAGGGATCGCCGCCGTCAATTCTTTCGTAAAGCGGCTCAACCTTTTTTCGTTCGCCGAAAGCCTCGGCGGGGTCGAGTCCCTGGCCTGCTATCCCGACGCGATGACGCACGGCTCGATCCCGGAGGCGGAACGGCGGCGGCGCGGCATTTCCGAAGGGTTGGTCCGCCTGTCGGTGGGCATCGAAAACGGAGAGGATCTGGTCGCCGATCTGGAACAGGCCTTGGGGTGAGAAAACGTATGGACAATTTCCGAGAACCCCCAGCCCTTTTCTCGAAAAAATCCCCCGCCGCCCATGCGGACGGCGGGGGATTGCGTTTCTGAGTAGCCCGGGCGGCGAACTTATTTCGTCTTGACCGCCTTGATTTTCTGCGTCAGTTCGGGGACGACGGCGAACAGGTCCGCGACCAGACCGTAATCGGCCACCGAGAAGATCGGCGCTTCCTCGTCCTTGTTGATCGCCACGATCGTCTTGGAGTCCTTCATGCCCGCCAGATGCTGGATCGCGCCGGAGATGCCGACGGCGACGTACAGGTTCGGGGCGACCACCTTGCCCGTCTGGCCCACTTGATAGTCGTTGTGGATCCAGCCGGCGTCAACGACGGCGCGCGTCGCGCCCACCGCGCCGCCCATGAGGTCGGCCAGCTCTTCGACGAGCTTGAAGTTCGCCGCCTCCTTGAGGCCGCGGCCGCCGGAAACGACCACCGGCGCTTCGGTGAGCGGCGGCCGGGTCGAAACCGTCTCCTCCATCTTGACGAAGGTCTTGCGGTAGCCCGCCGGGTCGGCGGAGACGGCGACGTTCTCGATCGTCGCCGCCGCGCCCGCGGCGATCGGCTCGAAGGCCGTGCCGCGGATGGAGAACACCTTCTTCGGCGAGGCGATCTCCACTTCGGCGTTCAGGTTGCCGGCGTACATCGGGCGGACGAAATTCAGGTTGTCGGTGAGGGCGATGACGTCCGAGGCCATGCCTGCTTCGAGCCGCGCGGCGACGCGCGGCAAGACGGCCTTGCCCTGCGTCGTGGACAGGCCGATGACCCAGCTCGCGCCGGTCTGGCCGGCGACCTGCAGCACGATGTCGGCCCACAATTCGTCGAGGTAGTTGGCGGTCTTCGGGTCGTCGGCGACGAACACCTTCGCCGCGCCGACGTTGGCCACGGTCTGCGCGGCGTCCTTGGCTCCCGGGCCGATGAGCAGAATATTGTAGGGCAGGTTGGTTTTCTGAGCGACGAAGGCGCCCGCTTTCACGGCGCCGAGCGACGCCTTCACCAGCTTCCCTTTCTTGTGTTCGGCGAGAATCAGAATCGACATGGCGTTCTCCTTATTTTCAACCAAAGGGTTCTGGATTAGAGCACCTTCGCTTCGTTGAGCAGCTTGTCCACCAGTTCATCGACCGTCTTCACCTTCTGGCCGGCCTTGCGCTCCGGCGGCGTCTGGTACTTGACGATCTTCACCTTCGGCGTCGGGGACACGCCCAGCGCATCGGGAGCGACTTCCTTGATCTCTTTTTTCTTGGCTTTCATGATGTTGGGCAGAGAGGCGTAGCGGGGCTCGTTGAGCCGCAGGTCGCAGGTGATCAGCGCCGGCGACGTCATTTCCACCGTCTCCAGCCCGCCATCGACCTCGCGCACGACCGTCGCCTTCGTCCCGTCAACCGCGACTTTCGAGGCGTAGCAGGCCTGCGGGTAGCCGAGGATCTGGGCGAGGATCTGGCCGGCCTGGCAGGCGTCGTCGTCGGTGGCCTGCTTGCCCATCAGGATCAGGTCCGGCTTCTCCTGCTCGACGACCTTGGCCAGAATGCGGGCCACGGCGTCGGAATCGGGTTTGGCGTCGGTGACGACGTGGATGGCGCGCGCCGAGCCCATGGCCAGCATGCCGCGGATCTGCTGCGAGATGTCCTTCGGGCCGATGCCGACCACGACGACTTCGCCGCCGCCCTTCTCCGTGATCCGCAACGCTTCCTCGTTGGCGATCTCGTCGAAGTAGTTGGCGACGTACTTCATGCCGTCGGTGGAGATGCCGTCTCCGGTAGCGTTGATTTTGATCTTGATGTCGGGATCGGGAACCTGTTTGCAGGTGACCAGGATCTTCATGGATCTCCTCCTGTCTGCGCGTGGGTTGACGTTGTGCAAAAGCGCGCGAACGCGTAGCGCACGGTTACAATCGTTCCCGTCCTTCCTCTCCCGCTCCGCCATGCAGGCCTTCATCCGACTGGGCGGGCCTGAGTCCGCGCAGTACGAAAGCGCTTATTTCCTCGACCATCTTATCGAGGCTCTGCTTCTTGCGCGGCCCGGAGAGGACCAGGGACAGGGCCAGTTCGTCCATCATGCCGAACAACGCCCGGCTCATCGTCGCCGGCGAGACGTCCGCCGCGACGACGCCCCCCGCCTGGCCTTCCTGGATGATGTCGGCCAGGATCTTCAGATAGCGGGTGAACTGGACGTTGCGATATTCTTTCATGAATTTCGTAGACTGGCGCAACTCCACGGTGATGACCTCGGCGAGGTCGTGGTGGTCGCGCACCAGTTCGAAATGTCCGGCGATGTAGATCCGTATCTTCTCCAAGGGATCGCGCACATCGACGAGGCGCGAGTCCAACTGGGCGATGATCTCGTTCATCTTGCCTTCGAAGAGGGAGATGAGGATGTCGTCCTTGTTTTTGAAATAGAGATAGATCGTGCCGTCGGCGACGTCGGCGGCCTTGGCGATCTCGGCGACCTTCGAATGGTAGAAGCCGTGTTCGGCGAAAACCTTGATCGCGGCGTCGAGGATCCGCTGGTATTTATCGTTGCTCCGGGTATTTTTAGCCATTGTGCCTCCGCCGCCGGCGCGGCGCGTCGAGTCGGATTTCCAATGCCCCGGCGCGCCGGGCGCGCCGCCCTTGCCGACGCGGTCTTTTTTGCCTCCAGGGGAACGATAGCCTGTCGTCGGCTCCGCTGTCGGCGTCGGAACAACAACCACTGAATGACGCCTCATTCACGGTGGAACCGTTGTACACGAGACGGAGGGCGGATGTCAAGAGCAGATCGGTCGCTAAATTTCGGGAGAGGGGAGGGTTGCGCGCCGGATGAATCTGCATCCACATTATTTGATCCCGCGCGATCGTGGTTCGTGCGGCGAGACACTTGCGGCGAGCGCGTCTTTACAAGCCCCGGTCCCTGTGCTACGTTGAGAACCCGCCGCCATCGCGGCGCAGCATTGAAAGGCGGAAGAAATCATGTCGCTGCTGTTCAGCCCGATCCGCATCCGTTCGCTTAAGCTGCCCAACCGCATCGTCATGCCGGCCATGCATCTCAACTTCACCATGGATGGCATGGTCAACAAAAAACTGATCGAATTCTATCGCTTGCGCGCCAAAGGCGGCTGCGGCCTGCTGCAAATCGGCGGTTGTCCGGTCGATCCGGAAGCCGGCGGCGAATACATGATCGGCGTCAACGGCGACAAGTATCTGCCTGGGTTGAAGAGCCTTGTGGATGTGATTCATTCCGAGGGATCCCATTGCGGCCTGCAACTCTACCACGCCGGCCGCTACACCTACAGCTTCTTCCTGGGCGGCAAACAGCCTCCCTCCGCCTCGGCGACGCTGAGCGGCCTGACGCGCGAGATGTCGCGCGAGATGACGGTGGAGGAGATCCGGAAAACCGTCCAGGATTTCGCCGATTCGGCGGCGCGCGTGAAGGAAGCCGGCTTCGATGTCGTCGAAGTCATCGCCTCGGCGGGCTATCTCGTCAATCAGTTCTTTTCGCCGCTCACCAACCTGCGCACGGACGAGTACGGCGGCTCGTTGGAAAACCGGCTTCGCTTCGGCGTGGAAGTGGTTCAGGCCATCCGCCGGGCGGTCGGTCCCGATTTCCCGATCACGGTGCGCCTCTCCGGCAACGATTTCGTCGAGGGCTCCAACACCAACAAGGAAAACGCGCTGTTGGCCAAGGCGCTGGAGGCGGCCGGGGCGGACATGTTCAACGTCACCGGCGGCTGGCACGAATCGCGCGTGCCGCAGATCACCAACGCCCTGCCGCGCGCCGGCTTCGCCTACCTGGCGCGCAACGTGAAACGGCTGGTGAAAGCCCCCGTGGCGGCGGCCAATCGCATCAATACGCCGGAGATGGCCGAGCAGCTGCTTCGCGACGGCTGGTGCGATCTCGTCTCGCTGGGCCGCGCGCTCATCACCGACGCCGAATGGCCCTTGAAGGCGCGCGAAGGGCGGTCGGCCGACATCCTGCACTGCATCTCCTGCAACCAGGAATGCCTGGACAACATTTTCCAGTTGAAGCCCTTGGGCTGCCTCGTGAACCCGCGCGTCGGCCACGAGGACGAGCCCGAGGCCCCGAAGACGCCGGCGAAAAAGGTTCTCGTGCTCGGCGGCGGGCCGGCCGGCCTGACGGCGGCGGCGACCCTCGCCCGGCGAGGCCATTCGGTCGAGGTGGTGGAGAAACGCGAGCGCGTCGGCGGACAGGTTTTCGCCGCCTCCGTCGCTCCGAACAAAAGCGAGTTCGCCACCCTGGCCGAGACGCTGTTCCGGCAGGCGACGCTCGCCGGAGCGACCGTCGCGACGAACGTGGAGCTTGACGAAAAAGGCATCGTCGCGCGGCGGCCCGACCTCGTCGTGCTGGCCACGGGCGGCCAGCCTCTTCGCCCGCCGATCGAAGGCCTGGATCGCCCGGAGGTGGTCGAGGCGATGGCGGTGCTGGACGAGCGCCGTTCCGTCGGCCAGCGCGTCGTCGTCATCGGCGGCGGGCCGATCGGCGTCGAAGCGGCGCTTTACGCGGCCGCCATCGGCACGATCGAGCCGGAGACGGCGGCCTTCCTGCTCAGACATCGCGCGGAGGATCCGGAGACGATCCGCGCCCTGCTGTGGCGCGGCAACAAGCAGGTGACGCTCGTCGAGATGCAGTCGGCCGTCGGCCAGGGCATCGGCAAATCGACGAAATGGATTGCGATGAAGGAGATCAAGGAGATGGGCGTGGAGGTGCTGACTCAGGCGCGCGTCGTGCGCATCGACGACGCCGGGGCGCATCTGGACACGCCGGAGGGAGCGCGGACGATTCCCGTCGATACGGTGATCCTCGCCGCCGGCATGACCGCGCATAATCCTTACGCAAACCTCGCCGCGCGGATGGGAGACAAGGTGGTCGTTGTCGGCGACGCGGGAGGCGTCAGCGACGCCGCGGGCGCGATCCGCGACGCTTATCGGAAACTGCGGGCGGTGTAATTCCGCCCTTGCCTGACGGTTCGTCATGATGACGGCGGCTTCCAATCACTCCAGCGCCGACGCCCAAAGCAAGGCGTCGGCGGTCGGCCAGTGGCTGCGCGGGAGGATTCCTTTCCTCAATCCCGACCGGTCGCTGGTGCGCGTCTTGATGTATCCGGCGGCGGAGCAGAATCCGTTTCTGGTCGTCACGCGCCGCAAGCTGGAAGAACTCGGCGCGAAGGTGACGATGCTCACCGCCTTTGACGCCGCCACCTTGGCGCGGCTCGCCCCGACACACGACGTCCTCCACCTCTTCAACATCCAGGAATATAAAAGCGCCTTCACTTCGCCGGAGATGGTGAAGCAGGTGCGGCAGCTGGGCCGGAGGCTGTCGGCGCTCGTCACCGCCAAGGGCCTCGGGTTGCGCATCGTCTGGACGCTCTACAACGAGCCGAAAGGCGATTATTCCTCCGAATGGCTGGAGCGCCTGGGCCGGCAGTGGATTTTCTCGCTCGCCGACCGCATCATCTGTCCGAGCCAGGCCACCAGCACGCTTTTGCGCACACGCTATCCCGGCATGCCGGACCACAAGTTGACCGTGATCCCGCACCACAACTTCGGACAGTATTTCCCGAAGCAGGTGTCGCGGCGGCAGGCGCGGACGCATCTGGGCATCGAAACCCAAGGCCGGGTGTTTCTCTGCTTCGGCGGCATCCACCCTTATAAGGGACTCACGGACCTCATTCCGCTGTTCGGCAGGCATCCGTTGCGGGAGCATACGCTGATTGTCGCCGGCAATCCGTCGAACGTGCATTACGCCGCGACGATCGAGGGACTGTGTTCCCAGTATCCGAACGTCCACGCCTATCTGCGCTACGTGCCGGCGGACGACGTGCAATACTACATGCACGCCGCCGACGTGTTCGTCATGCCCTTCAAGGACGTGCTCAACTCCGGCTCGCTGATGCTCGCCCTTTCCTTCGGCAAGCCGCTGGTCGCGCCGGCGGTGGGCTCGATTCCGGAAATCGCCACCTCGGCCTGTTCCGTCCTCTACGATCCCGCGGCGGCGAACGGGTTGAAAACGGCCCTCGCCCAGGCCGCGGAGATGGACATCGAGCGCGCGGCGGGGGCGGCGCGGCGCGTGGCCGACGGCTATTCGGCCGATAAGCTGACGCGGCGGCTGGTCAACCTCTATCTGGAATTCTTTCCCAAGCGGCCGAAACTTCCGGAAGAGGACGAGGAATTATGAGCCGGGGCCGCGTGCTCCTGTTCACCAAGGGCGTGGCTGTCAATCCGGCGAGCCGTTATCGTTTTCTTCAATACATTCCCTATTTGCAAAAGGCCGGTCTCGACGTGGAGGCGCGGCCGCTGTTTAACGAGGCGTATTACCGTCTCGGGGCCGAAGCCTCGCCGCCGATCCGGCTGGCGAAGAAAACGCTGCTGTCCGCCATGGCGCTGGCGCGCCGGCTGATCGATCTGCCCGAAGCGCGCCGCGCCGATCTCGTCGTCGTCGAAAACCAGCTTTTCCCCTACGAGCAGGGATTGCTGGAGGCGCTTCTTTTCGCCTTCGGCAGGCGTACGCTCTTCGAGTTCGACGACGCGATCTACCTCACGCCGCTGCATGCCGGCAAGCTCAAGCGCGTCCTGAAGCGCGCCGGCCATGTCATCGCGGGCAACGACGAACTCGCCGCCTTCGCGCGCCAGGTCTCATCCCGCGTCAGCGTCGTGCCGACCGTCGTGGACATGGACAAA
Organism: Myxococcales bacterium; assembly: GCA_003598065.1. Lineage (GTDB taxonomy): Bacteria > Myxococcota_A > SURF-8 > SURF-8 > SURF-8 > SURF-8. Next base: position 81,502 of record QZKR01000028.1, read on the forward strand.
TACCCGGAGACGCCCTATCCCCCCGCCGACGTACGGCGGCCGTTTCGCATCGGCTGGATCGGTCTGCCGATAACGCTGCCCTACCTCGATCTGGCGGCGCGGCCCTTGGCGCGGCTGGCCGCCGAGCGGGCGGTCGAACTGGTTGTCATCTCGTCCCGCGAGCCGGCGCCGCCGGGCGTTCCCGTGCGTTTTGTGAACTGGAGCGAGGAAAACGAAGCGGAGGAACTGGCCGCACTCGACGTCGGCATCATGCCCTTGCCCGACGATCCCTGGACGCGCGGCAAGTGCGGCTTGAAGCTTCTGCAATACATGGCCGCCGGCCGCGCCGCCGTCGCCTCGCCGGTGGGGGTGAATCCGAAGATCGTCGCCCACGGCGAAAACGGCTTTCTCGCCTCGACCGAGGACCAGTGGTTTCAAGCGTTGAGGAAACTGGCCGACGATCGCGGCCTGGCGGCGCGTCTGGGCCGGGCCGCGCGCCGCGCGGCGGCCGAGCATTACTCGCTGCAGGTATGGGGCCCGCGCGTCGCCGAGCTGTACGTCAATCTGATAAAATACGGCAAACCGACGCCGGAGGCTTGATCCGGCCCTCCTTCCCTCGTATGATGCGCCCGTGACATCCGACCGGAACCGGAGCGAAAGGAAACCGACGCATGCTGGACGTCCGTTACGTTGTGAACAACCTCGACGAAGTGCGCGCGCGCCTCGCCATGCGCAAGGCCGACGCGCTGCTTGCGCCCATCGTGGATCTGGACGCCAAACGGCGCACGCTGATCACCGCCGTCGAGGAGATGCGCCGCCGCCAGAACGAAGCCAACCAGGAAATGCAGGCCGTCGTCAAGCGCGAGGGGCCGAAATCGGAAACGCTGGCCTCGATGCGCCAGGGCCTCAAGGATTTGTCGGCGGCGGTCAAGGCGAAGGAGCCCGAACTCGACGCCATCGAGCAGGAATTGTCCGCGGCGATGCTCGATATCCCCAACCTGCCGCACGCCTCGACGCCCGTCGGAGCAAGCGAGGAGGAGAACGTCGTCCGGCAGGTCGTCGGCGAGCCGCCGAAATTCGCCTTCGAGCCGCGCTGGCACGACGATCTCGGTCAGGCGCTCGGCGTTCTCGACTTCGAGCGCGGCGCGAAACTCTCCGGCGCGCGCTTCACCGTTCTGAGAGGACTGGGCGCGCGGCTGGAGCGGGCCCTGGCGGCGTTCATGCTCGATACGCACCTGGCGAACGGCTACACGGAAATCGCGCCGCCGCTGTTGGTGTCGGCCGAGACGATGACCGGCACGGGGCAGCTGCCGAAATTCAAGGCCGATCTGTTCCAGGTGACGGGGTTGGATCGCGAACTCTACCTGATCCCCACCGCCGAAGTGCCGCTCACCAACCTCCACGCCGACGAGGTGCTCGACGCGGAGGCGCTGCCGCTCCATTACTGCGGCTTCACGCCCTGCTTCCGCAGCGAAGCCGGCTCCTACGGGAAGGACGTGCGCGGTTACATTCGCCAGCATCAGTTCAACAAAGTCGAGCTTGTCCACATCTGCCGGCCCGAAACCTCCTACGAGGAATTGGAACTGCTGACTCGGAACGCCGAAGGCATTCTGCGGAAGCTGGAGTTGCCTTACCGCCGCGTCGCCTTGTGCACGGGCGACCTGGGTTTCGCCGCAACCAAAACCTACGACCTGGAAGTGTGGCTGCCCGGCCAGGGCAAGTACCGCGAGATTTCCTCGTGTTCCAACTGCGAGGATTTCCAGGCGCGGCGCATGAAGCTGCGCTTCAAGGAAAAGGGCGGCAAGCCGCGCTTCTGCCATACGCTGAACGGCTCCGGCCTGGCCGTGGGGCGGACGCTCGTGGCCGTGCTGGAGAACTTCCAGGAAGCCGACGGCTCGGTCCGCCTTCCCCAGGTCTTGCGCCCCTACCTCGGCGGCCTGGAGCGGCTGCGCCCGGCTTGACGGCTTTTGTCTGGCGCCGCACGCATTGACGGCGAAGCGGGGGGAGAGTAGAAAGTTGGCGTAGGCGGGCGCGACTCGCGCCGGAATCGTTTTCGGGCCGCAGGCGGCGGCCGTTTTCCAAAAGGAGCGTGGGGATGGAAAACGTCGTTAATCGTCCCTATCCCAACGCCCGGCTTGTCGTTTACATCCTGATCGGCGTGATTCTCGGCTGGATTTGCGTCAGCGTCGCCATTTCCGTCGGCTCCAAGGTGTTCTGGGAGCATACGCGCGAGCGAGTGGTGCCCGCGGCCGGCGTGGTCGAGATCGACGACGCCCAGAGCGCGCTGGCCGCCATCCGCGCCATTCAGTTGTTCCATGAGGAATTGCTGCAAAACGTCAAGCGGCTGATCGCCCGCTATCCGAAGCAACCCCAGGAGACGCTTCTCTTCTGGGAGGAGTGGCACGCCGGCTGGCGCAAGGATCTCGATCTGTTCGGCAAGCGCTACAGCTTCACCCGGCCAATGGAAATGCTCAACGCTCACGAGCGGCTGGTCGCGACAACCTACAACCGGCTGGTGGAGGTGGAGACGAACCTTTCCCGGCACTTCGCGGAGCTTCTGCCGCTTTTCGACAGCGACCAGACCGAACTTCGGACGCTGTTGCGCAATGCGGAAACGCAGTTGCTCCTGGAAGTTCGGCAGTAGTCGCGGCCGATGGAAGTCCGTGTCCTTTCCAGCGGCTCGAAAGGCAATCTGCTTCACCTCCAGGCGGGCGAAACGGCGGTGCTCGTCGATTGCGGTCTAAGCTGCAAGCAGGTCGAGGCGCGCATGGCCAAGGCCGGCCTCGATCCCCGCGCCGTGTCGGCGATTCTCGTCACCCACGAACACACCGACCATATCGCCGGCGTCTCCGTTTTCTCGCGCCGCTATCGCGTCCCGGTCTACATCCCGCACCGCGCCTGGCGCGCCGTGCAGCGCTGGCAGAACGACTGGTGGGAAGTGCGCCACATCCGCGCCGGCGAGCCGTTGCGCCTCAACGGGCTCTGCGTCGAGCCGTTTTCGATTCCGCACGACACCGAGGAGCCGGTGGCCTTTGCCTTCGAGCACGGCGGCGCGCGTTTCGGCATGGCCACGGATCTGGGGCACGCCTCGGAATCCGTCGTCCAGGCGTTGAGCGGCATGGATGCGCTGCTGATCGAGTCGAACCACGACGAGCGGATGCTGGAAACCGGGCCCTATCCCTGGCCGCTGAAGCAGCGCATCGCCTCGCCCTTCGGCCATCTTTCGAATCGCCAGTCGGCCGCCCTGCTGCGCCGCCTCCTGCATCCGGCCCTGCAAACGGTGATCCTCGGCCATCTTTCCGAGGAGAACAACCAGCCGGAGCTGGCCCAGGCGGCGGCTCAACTCGTGCTCGACGAGGCGCGAGCCGAGGCGCCGCTGATCATCGCCGGCCAGTACGAACCGCTGCCGCCCGTCGTCGTCGCCATAAAATAGCGACGGACGGGCCTTCGCCCGTCCGCGCTCGCTGGCGTTCTACGCCTTTTTATTCGGCCGGTCCACCGCCGTCGGAACCGCCGTTTCCGCCATCGCCGTCAGCCTGCCCATCGCCATCGGCTTGACCGTCGCCATCGGCTTGACCGTCGCCATCAGCTTGACCGTCGCCATCAGGCGAACCATCGCCGTTTTGAGAATTGTCTTCGCCGTGGCAGAAGGTGCGCCAGCGGCCTTGCAGGCTGCCCATGCGGCCTTGTTCCGAGTCGGCGACGGTGTAAACGCCGCCCAACTCGCCGCGCCGCGCGCGCGAACGGTTGACCCAGTGCGCTTCGAACGTGCCGCCCGTCTTGTCGTCGTTCGGAACGTAGGCGCCTTTGATCAGACCGCGGAACTGGCCGCGCGCGGAGGTGTATTTGCCGAACATCACGCGATTGCCCTGCGCATCCTCGCCCCAGATGCCGGCCAGCATGCCGCTCGGACGATGATCGACGCCGTGCCAGCGGCCGGCGAAGACGCCGCCTTTTTCATTTTTCCGCATAAATACGCCGGCCAGATACCCCGACGCGCACGCGTGCGGGTCGCGGACGAAACCAATCACGCCCACCTGGTTGCCGTAATCGTCAACGGTGTAAAGCTCGCGCAGATCGTCGATTTCCGCCAGCGGGTAGGAGACGGAAAACGGCTCGGTCTCGAACGAAGCCGCCGGCTCGACGCCTTCCTCGGAGGCCAGCGGACGGACGATGCGAACGAGCATGCCGTCGTTGTGCGGCTGGGTGTAGGACGTAAAGGAAACAACGTTCGGTTCTTCCTGCGGCAACAGGACGTCGCCTTCGCCGTCGAAGCGGATCAGACGCAGGACTCTCACCTTCTCGGCGTCGGCCGAAATCTTGCCGCTCCAGTCGGTCGGTTCGGGCACGTTCGGGTCGAAGCGGAGCTGGCCCCAGATGAACCGCAGGTAATACGCCGGTTCGCCCGCCAGGCGGCCCATCAGCCCGGTTTCCGCCTCCGCGTCCTCATAGACGAAATCGTCCAGTTCGATTTCGACCTCGGGGGCGAGCTGATACTTGGCCTCGAACTCGGCAAGGGTGACGTCCTCGTCTTCCATGGAGAAACCGCCGTCTTCTTTGTCCACGCCGTAGCTGCCGGGGAAAATCAAGTCTTCCCCTTCGCCGTCGTCCTCGGCGTTCGTGCCGGCGCCGCTGCAGGCGGCGGCCAGCAGGGCGGCGAACAGGATGGCGATCCACCGTTTCCAGGATGTCTTCATCGTCAACATGGCAGCACTCCTTTCACCTGTGGTCTCGGGCGACATTGCCCGTGTCCCCCCCAACGTCCATGCCTCGTGAGAGGCGGACATTCTCGTTGCCCCTATTCCTCGACGTCGTCGGCGTTCAATTCGCCGACTTCGTTTTCGTAATCTTCTTCCGCCGCCCGGCCGTCGCCGTTTCGGTCGCCCAGCAGCGACAGTCGTCCGACCAGATTGCGCTTGATCGTTCGGGCGTCGTCGGGATACTGACCCAGGCCGACGCGGATCACGCCGTCCGCGTCGGTCGTCCAGCCGTCCGCGTCAACGCCGTCGAGCAGCCGCTCCATGCGCAGCGCCAAAACCCATTGCTGTTTCTGGCCTTGGCGGAAGCGGAACTCGCCGGTTTTCGCGCGCAGCAGCAGACCGCGCGGCAGTTTCAAGGCGACGATCAGCGGGGCATCGTCGGCTTTGCGCCGGCCGGCGAAGTAGAGAACGGCGACTCCGGAGGCGTCATCGACGCTTGCGCTTGGCAGCAAGGCGAGGCCGCAATAGGGGCGGTCCGACCGGGCAGGGCCTTCGAGCCGCGCGCGGCGCGAGCCGACCAGCGGAAAACGCCGCGTCTCGGGCAAGGTGTAGACGTCGGCCTCGCCCCGGCACGGTCCGGCTTCCGCCGTGCGGGCCCGCAAATCGGCGTTCGCCTCGCCCGGCGTAATGAAGGCCACCGCCGCCAACTCGATGGCGACGGCCCGCCACTCGACGAGGGGGTTGTCGATGAGGGCGTCGAAGCCGACCTCCAGGCTGGCCGGATTGCCGACGCCGCTGCCGGAGCCGAAGCGAACGGTTTCATCGATCTCGACGGCGTCGCCGTCGGTCTCGCTTCCCGCGTCGTCCGTGGCCTCTTCGCCGCAAGCGACCGCGAAAACGAGCAGCAGCCCGGCCGCGAGCCGCATCATCCAGCCTGGGTTCAGTATCCGACCGATCGTGCGTTCATGGCGCATGGCTCACTCCTTGCCGGGTGCGGCGTCTCCCGCTTCCGCCGGTTCGGCGGCGGTGAGCGGAAACCATTGCAGATTGAGTTGATATACGGCTTCCACCGGCTCATCCTCCAGTACGACGTCGAGCACGTCCTTCATGTGCTGGATGTTCATTTGCTTGATGCGCTCGGCCTGGCCGCGCGAGATGGCGACCGTCAGGGCGCGCACGTCGCGCTTCGCGGCCGGCACTTTCTCCAGCGCTTCGGCGGCGCGCTGCATCATCTCGCGGTGAAAGTTCTTGGCGATCAGCGAGGCGAACTCTGCTTCGATCTCCACCTCGGTATGCGCCACGGGCTCCGCCTGCTTGAGACGGCCGTCGGCGTCGCGCACCAGAAAGCCGAGTTTTTCCAGTTTGACGATCGTGCGGGTCACGTCGCGCGGCGTCAGCGTAAACAGGAGCCGCCTGGCGATCCATTCCGCATCCTCCCGGAAATCCTCCAGGTTGACCATTTCGCGGATGGCGAGGTGGTGCCAATGCCGGAAATATTCGTAGCGCGCCAGTTCCACCTTTTTGACGTCGCGGAAGCGGCGGATGGCTCGCATCCGGCCTAGCGCGCGGTTGCGCGCTTCGTCCGTTTTCGCCGTCCCGAAGGCCGCCAGAAAGCAGAAGTAGTCGGACTCGTCGCCTTTCAGGCCGAGCGCCGCCGCCAGATCGCGCGCCTTCTCCTCGGAGAGACCGCGCCGGCCGTCGATGGCCAGCTTCAACGATCCGGCGGAAGCGAAGCCGGCTTCGCGCGCCAAGACGCGGTACGAGAACGCCGTGTCTTTTTGCTTCTTCGCCTCGAACGCCGCGCGCAGATAGGCGCGGTAGTCGAGGTAATCGAAGAGGCTGGGTTTGGCGCGATTGGCGTTCATTGCAGTTTTACCGTAAATTAGAAAACACTCCGTTTTGCTTTCTCGTCCGCCTTGTTTTCAAATAAGGCCTTTTTGCCAGCCTCTGAGGGAATATCTACCACGCAAGAAAAAGCCTGTCAAGCTAATTATTCAAAAACGCAAAAAAATAGAAAACACACAAAAGCTAAAAAAGGGGCGGCGGCAGTCGTTGTCCGCTCAACGCCCGGAGATTTCTATGGGATTGGTGCGATGACTGTCGTCAGCGCCGCGCTGTGTCCGCCGGCGATCAGCCGTTTTCCTGGCGGATGCGCTGCACCAGCCCCTGGGCGAAATCCAGCGCCAGATCGGCCTGCTCGTAGGTCATCGCCGCAGGGTGGTCGTTGACCGTGTGATAGTTGATGGGAATGCCCCAGCCGTCCATCGCCACCAGCGACAGCGATTTGAAGCCGGCGAGGGCGAAGGGCAGGACATCGGTGTGGCCTTTGATGCCGGTTACGCCGATATGGCGAAAACGCTCCTCGGCGCGGATCTGACGACGCGCGAAAACTACCAGCTCCTGGTCGGGGTAGGCCTGGGGGATCATGACGGCTTCGCTCGTCACCACGTTCACCCGATGGGCGGCGATGCCGTCGAAATTGATGAAGTAGGTCGATTCGGGATCGAAGCGATGGCCGTACTCGTCGAGGAACGCCTTGGCCCCGACGAGATTCGGCTCCTCCGCGCCGAAGCCGATGAAATAGAACTCCGTGTCGTCGGGCTTCTCCGCCATGTAACGTTCGGCGAGGACGAGCGCCGCCGCGACGCCGGAGGCGTTGTCGTTCGCGCCGGGGACGAAAGGTCCGAGCATCCATTCGGCCATCAGCACGGCCGAGATGACCAGAATGATCGCGCCCAGCCAGTCCAGCAGCGTGAGGAACGCGCCCGAGCCGCCGAAGGAGACGATGATCGCCACCAGCAGGAGCAGCAACAGACCGAGGATGGTCGGGGCGAGCGGCCCCAGACCGAGCTTGTCCTCGGCGGTCAGCCGCGCCAGGCGCGGGTGGAAGATGAGCCCCTGGTTGGCCGAGTCGAGGTGCCCGGAAAAGACGATCGTCCGTTTCGGCCGTTCCGGCCGCCAGCGGCCGATGACGTTGCGCGATTCTCGGCGCGACAACAGCGGCCGCAGCCAGTGCCAGCGGCAGGTGTATTCGCCGACAAAAGAAACGGTCGCGAAGGCGATCAGCAGAAGCGCCAGGGTAGGGCAGCAGCCGATGAACGCCGCGCCGGTCAGGGCGATAATCAGATGCGAAAGCACTACGAAAGGCAAGGACGGCGGCGTTTTGAAGGGTTGGACCGTCGTCTCCAGCCCCAGCGCCTCGAATTTCTCGCGCAGCCATGCCGCCGCCGCCGCCTCTTCCGGCGTGCCCGTACCGCGATGGCCGGATTCGCACAGCTTTTCCACGTACGCTTTGATGGCGGGCTGGGGCGCTTCGGTCATGATTTTCTCCTCGGCGTGGCGATTCGCCCTACCCTAGCATATCGGCGGCGTTGCGCAAGCGACTTTCCCCTTACAGTTCCCCTTACAGTTGCGCCGGCGCGGCGGACAATTTTTTCCTTGCCCTCATGGCGAGTTTTTTACTTGCATTTTTCACTTTGCTCCCTAGTATGGTTCCGTCTACGGGCGGGGCATTGACCGCCCTGTTATTTTGTCACCAGGAGGAACCCTGAACCATGGCACGTGTAACCATTGAAGATTGCTTGGAAAAGGTTGAAAACCGCTTCGCGCTCGTCCATATGGCGTCCAAACGCACGCGCCAGCTTCTGGACGGCGACCATGCGATGGTGAACGATAAAAACAAAGAAGCCACGCTCGCCTTGCGCGAGATCGCGGCGGGCAGCGTCGTTCCCTCCGAGCAGTCCGCGCCGCGCGCCCGCGCCGCGCGTTCGCTCTCCCGTCGGCGACGGAGAACCGCATGACCACGATCGAAGCCATCTATGCCCGTCAGATCTTTGATTCGCGCGGCAATCCCACCGTCGAAGCCGATGTCTTTCTGACCGGCGGTTACCGGGGCTCGGCGGCGGTGCCTTCCGGCGCTTCGACCGGCGAACACGAGGCGGTGGAGTTGCGGGACGGCGGCGAGGCCTATCTCGGCAAGGGCGTGCAGAACGCCGTGAAGAACGTCAACGAGATCATCGGTCCGGCCCTGGAGGGCATGGACGCGCTGGAGCAGATTTCCATCGATCAGCGCCTGCTGGAGTTGGACGGCACGGAAAACAAGGGCCATCTCGGCGCGAACGCGATCCTGTCGGTTTCCATGGCCGTGGCCCGCGCGGCGGCCGACGCGCTGGACGTTCCGCTTTACCGTTACCTCGGCGGCGTGGCGGCCTGTATTCTGCCCGTGCCGATGATGAACATCCTCAACGGCGGTTCGCACGCCGACAACAACGTCGATTTGCAGGAGTTCATGATTCTGCCCCTGGGAGCGGATACCTTCACCCAGGCCGTCCGCATGGGCGCCGAGACTTTCCACAGCCTCAAGAAAGTGCTGAAGGAAAAAGGCTACAACACCTCCGTGGGCGACGAAGGCGGCTTCGCGCCGAACCTGAAATCGAACGAAGAGGCGATCGAAGTCATTCTGAAGGCGATCGAGAAGGCCGGCTACAAACCGGGCGAGGACATTTATCTTGGCATCGACAGCGCCGCCTCCGAATTCTACAAGGACGGGAAATACACCTTCCGCTGGTCCACCAAGGAATCGCTGACGGCGGCGGAGATGGTGGATTTCTACGCCAGGTGGGTGGCGAAATACCCGATCATCTCCATCGAGGACGGCCTGGCGGAGGACGATTGGGACGGCTGGAAGATCCTCACCGACAAGCTGGGCAAAAAAGTCCAGATCGTCGGCGACGACATCTTCGTCACCAACACCAAGCGTTTCCAGAAGGGCATCGACCTGGGCGTCTCCAATTCCATTCTGATCAAGCTCAACCAGATCGGCACGCTCACGGAAACCCTGGCGGCGATCGAGATGGCCAAGACCAACGGCATGACGGCCGTCGTTTCGCACCGCTCCGGCGAGACGGAGGACACGTTCATTTCCGATCTCGTCGTCGGCACCAACGCCCGGCAGATCAAAACCGGCTCGATGAGCCGCACCGATCGCGTCGCCAAATACAACCGGCTGCTGCGCATCGAGGAGGAACTGGGCGAACAGGCCCGGTTCATGGGCCTCGATTCGCTTTACAATCTGAAACGGTGAACGTCCGGCGGCCGGTCGGGCTGCTTGAGGAAGCTATGGGAAGCGCGCCGTTCGGCGCGCTTCCGCGTTTCGGGGACTGATCATGGAGAACTCCACGATGAAATCGCGCCTTGTTTCCTGCGCGCCATCGACGACGGAAATTCTGCTGCTTTTAGGCCTCGCCGAGCGGATTGTCGGCGTCGATGCCGTCAGCGCCGCGCTTCCCGGGGCCGGACCCTGGACCGTCGTCGGCCCCTGGGACAACGTCGATGTCGGCAAGATCGAAGCGCTTAAGCCCGATCTGGTCATCATCACCGACACCGTTCCGGGCGCGGACGCCGTCATCGATCATGCGGAAGAATTGGGTCTGCCGCTGCTGACCCTGCACAGCGAGCGTTTCGACGACCTGCTCGCCGATGTCTTCACCATCGGCGCCGAGACCGGCGAGGAAGAAGCCGCGCGGGCGATCGTCGCCGAAATGCACGAACGGGCCAAGCGCCTTGCCGCCCAGGCGTCGCACGTCGGCGAGCCGTTGCGGGTTTACGTGGAGCTTTTCCCCAACCCTTTCGTGACCATCGGCAGCCAGAACTGGATCGCCGACATGCTTAAGAAGGCCGGCGCGGTCAACCTTTTCGCCGATATTCCGAATCCGACTTTCGTCACCGAGAATCAGGAAATCATCGACCGCGATCCGGAGGCGGTTTTCATCTGCTGGGCCGGTCAGGGCGACGATCCGAGCGGTCTCGATGCGGATTCCATTCTAACCCGCAAGGGCTGGCAGGGAATGTCGGCCGTCCGCCGTAAACAAGTGCATTTTTTGCCGGAAAGTCTGTTCAATTTTCCCGGACCGCGCCTTTTCGACGGATTGGAACTGCTCATCCGTCTCGTCGCCCGGGCCGGGGCGGAACGTTGAGAGCGGCGAACCGTCGGCCAGGCTAAAAGCATTGAAAATACCGTACTTTTTGCTTGACTTTTCAAGTAGTGGAAAAATATAATACCCCTCGGTAAAGGGCTGAAGTTTCAAGGAGATAGTGGCCTAAAGGACCATCAGCTTGTGAGAAAGATGGTTGAGCTGGACATTGGCGGCCAGCGCTACCGGATCGCCAGCCCCTACGATTCGAACTACGTCGAGGAATTGGCGGCGTATCTGAATGCGAAGCTGGACGCCATCCAGAAGGGGTCGTCGGCCCGCCTGGCTCCCCAGGCGATGGTTCTGGTGGCCCTGGACGTCGTGGACGAGTATTTCAAGGCCAAGGCGGCCCAAGTCCAGCTCAGAGACGATCTCCGCCAGCGCCTGGACGCCGTAATCGGCAAGATCGACCGCTATCTCTCTCAATCGCGCGAGCCCGGCGCAAAATAGGGCGTACCCCGCCGGAGGGCGGTTTGTCGATAGAGCGACTGTTCGCGGTCGTGCAGAGTAGAGGTTAGAGCCCCCATCCCCGGCTCCGCCGGATGATGATACGAGCCCTTGTGGCGCATTGGGAGCGGCGATCTTCCGCCCGCAAAGCATGCGCTCCTCCGCACTGCCGAAGCGACAAACGCCATAAACCGACGGCAGGGTGTCGGCGTTGACGCCGGGATTCTTCAAAACTCTCCCGGTGTTGCCCGCCGGCATTTGGATATAACCCTTGAGCGGAAGGAGTCTGCAGTGGAAGTGATCAGCATCGTAATCGCCATCGTGACGCTGTTCGTCGGCGCAGCGGTCGGTTACTTCGTCCATCGTGCGATTCAGGCCAATCGCCTCGGCGCGGTCAAAGACGTCGTCGCGAACCTGAAGCGCGAGGCCGAATTGGAAGCCGACCGGCTCGTCAAGGAAGCGGAGCTGAAGGCGAAGGAAATCGAGATCCAGACGCGCCGGGAAGTGGAGAAGGAACTCCGCCAGCGCAAGGAAGAAGCGGCGACGCTGGAAAAGCACCTCTTCCAGAAGGAAGAGACGATCGCCAAGAAGACGGCTTACCTCGACCAGAAAGAGGAGGAACAGCGCAAGAAAGAGGGTAAGCTGGACGCCGCCCAGAAGAGCCTGGAGGAAAAGCAGGAAAAACTCGACGGGTTGATCCAGGATCAGATTCACGTCTTGGAGCGCACCGCCGGTCTCTCGGCCGAGGAAGCCAAGAAGCAGTTGATGGACGCGATGGTGGAGGAGGCCAAGCACGAGGCGGCCAAGCACATCAAGCAGGTGGAGGACGAGGCGCACGAGATGGCCGAGAAGAAGGCGAAGAACATCATCGCCCTGGCCATCCAGCGCTACGCCGGCGACTACGTGACGGAGAAAGCCGTCTCCGTCGTCGGCCTGCCCAACGACGAAATGAAAGGCCGGATCATCGGCCGCGAAGGACGCAACATCCGCGCCCTGGAAGCCGCCACCGGCGTCGATCTGATCATCGACGACACGCCCGAGGCGGTGGTGCTCTCCGCGTTCGATCCGGTGCGCCGCGAAGTGGCGCGCATGGCCCTGGAAACGCTGATCCAGGACGGGCGCATCCACCCGGCGCGCATCGAGGAGATCGTCGCCAAGTGCGAAAAAGACCTCGAAAGCCAGATGAAAGATTTCGGGCAGCAGGCGGCCTTCGACCTGGGGCTGCACGGTCTGCATCCGGAGATCATCAAACTGCTCGGCCGCCTGCGCTACCGCACCAGTTACGGCCAGAACGTCTGGTCGCACTCGATCGAGGTGGCCTACATCTCCGGCATGATGGCCGCCGAACTCGGCCTGCCGGTGAAGGCGGCGCGCCGCGCCGGCCTTTTGCACGACATCGGCAAGGCGCTGACGCATGAGGTCGAAGGCTCGCACGCCGTCATCGGCGCGAACATCGCCAAGAAATACGGCGAGCAGCCGAAGATCATCAACGCCATCGCCTCGCACCACGAGGACGAGCAGCCGGAGTCGATCCTCGCCGTGCTCGTGGCGGCGGCCGACGCGCTCTCCGGCGCGCGCCCCGGCGCGCGGCGCGAGATCCTCGAATCCTACGTCAAAAGGCTCACCGATCTCGAAGCCATCGCCACGTCGTTCAAGGGCGTGGAGAAGGCTTACGCCATCCAGGCCGGCCGCGAGGTGCGCGTGATCGTGGCCAGCGAGCAGGTGAACGACGACGAATCGGTCGTGCTGGCGAAGGACGTGGCCAAGCGGATCGAAGACGAAATGACCTATCCGGGCCAGATCAAGGTGGTGGTGATCCGCGAAACCCGCGCGATGAGCATCGCCAATTAAGCCGGCGGCCGCATCCGGACCGGCAGGCGGGGACGCATGCGCATCTTGTTCATAGGGGACGTTTTCAGCAAGGCCGGCCGCCGGGCGGTGAGCCATTTTCTGCCGCTCCTGGTGCGCGAGCGCGGCGTGGATTTCGTCGTCGCCAACGTGGAGAATCTGAGCGGCGGCAAGGGCGTGGATCAGGAGCGGTTTCGCGAAGTCCTCAAGTGCGGCGTGCACGTCGGCACCACCGGCAACCACGTCTGGCAGAACAAGGACGTCTTCTCGTTCATCGACCAGGAGCCGCGCCTCGTCCGTCCGGCCAACTTCCCCGAGCCGAACCCCGGCCGCGGCTGGACGATTCAGCGCAGCGCCGACGGCACGCCCGTCGCCGTCATCAACCTCGTCGGCCGAATCTTCATGGCCCCCAACGACTGCCCCTTCCGCCGCATCGACGCCGTTCTCGCCGAGCTCGACCGCCAGCCCGAGCCGGTGCGCGTGCGGCTCCTCGATTTCCACGCCGAGGCGACCAGCGAGAAGCAGGCCCTGAGCTACTACCTCGACGGCCGGGTGAGCGCCGTCCTCGGCACGCACACCCACGTGCAGACGGCCGACGAACGGATTTTACCCAGGGGTACGGCGGCCATTTCCGACGTCGGCATGACGGGCCCGCACGATTCGGTGATCGGCGTGGTCAAGGAAACGATTATCGAGCATTTCTATTCGGGCCGGCCGGCCGGCTTCACCCCCGCCAAGCGCGACGCGCGGCTGCATGGCGCGCTTCTGGAGGTCAACGCAGCGACCGGTCGGGCGACGGCCATCGAACGCATCGCCCTGGTGATGAACGAGGATTGAGGCGAAAAGGTCATGCTTCCGGCGAAACAGCAGCTGGCCGAACTGAAGCGCGGCGTCGTCGATTTTTACGTCGAGGAGGAACTGGTCGGAAAACTCGAACGCGCCGTGCGCACGGGCAAACCGTTGCGCGTCAAGTGCGGCTTCGATCCGACCGCCCCCGACCTGCACCTCGGCCACACGGTCGTGCTCAACAAGATGCGCCAGTTCCAGCAGTTCGGCCACACGGTGATCTTCCTGATCGGCGACTTCACGGGCATGATCGGCGATCCGACGGGAAAGACGGCGACGCGGCCCATCCTCACGCGCGAGCAGATCGAGGCGAACGCTTTAACCTACAAGAACCAGGTATTCAAGATCCTCGATCCCGAGAAGACGGAGGTCCGCTTCAACAGCGAATGGTTTTCCGTCATGCCGGCGGCGCGGCTGATCGAACTGGCCTCCACCTACAACGTGGCGCGCATGTTCGAACGCGAGGATTTCCGCTCGCGCTTCCGCGAGGGGCGCAGCATCGCCATTCACGAATTCCTCTATCCGATCGTTCAGGCCTACGATTCCGTGGCCCTCGAAGCCGACGTCGAACTCGGCGGCCACGATCAGGTGTTCAATCTGCTGGTCGGCCGCGACGTGATGCGCGCGCTCGATCTGGAGCCGCAGGTGGTGATGACCGTGCCGCTCTTGGAAGGCACCGACGGCGTCAACAAGATGTCCAAGTCGCTGGGCAACTACATCGGCATCGACGAGGCGGCGGAAGACATTTACGGCAAGACGATGAGCATCTCCGACGAGATGATGTGGAAATATTACGAACTGCTGTCGGAGAAGCCGAGCGAGGAAATCCGCCGTTTGAAGGACGACGTGGCGGGCGGACGCAACCCGATGGAGGCGAAGCTGCTGCTCGCCGCCGAGTTCGTCCGGCGCTTCAAGGGGGAAACCGCCGTGGCCGAAGCCGAGGCGGCGTTCCGCAAGCCGCAGGTCATGGCCGAGGAGCGGACGATCGCGCTCGCCGAGGACCGCGTCTGGCTGCCGAAGCTGCTGGTGGAGCTGGGTTTCGTTTCCTCCAACGGCGAGGGGCGGCGCATGATCCAGCAGGGCGCGGTGTCCATCGACGAGGCGCGCATCGACCGCGCCGATCTGGAGCTGACGCGCGGCTTTTCGGGGCTGATCCGTTGCGGCAAGCGCCGCTTCGCCCAGGTGCGGCTGACCTGAGCGAATTTGCTGTCTCGGGATCGCATCTTTTGCTATAATTGCAGCCACTTGCATAGTTCGAGGGGCCGGCGGCGATGTCGAACGAAAGCGCGTCGGAATGATGATTTGGGCATGAATTCGGGGCATTGAAAAAGGAGAAGGAAAGTATGACCAAGAAACTGGCGTTCGTGTTGGCGATGACGATGTTGGCGGGGCTGGCTTTCGTGGCCGGCTGCGACAGTGTGAGCGATTTCACCGAGGCCGACGAAAACGTGCCCTGCGGCCGCTACTGCATCAAGTGTGGTGATTGCAAGGACCAGGGCGAAGGCTACGTCAAGGAACTTCTGGATTACACCTGCGCCATCGACGAACTCGGCATGGTCTGCCAGGAAGCGTGCGACGCGGGCAGCATCATCGACCAGGCCGATTTCGGGGCGAACGTCGAGGCCGCCGAGGCCGAGTTCGGCATGAAGGTCACCGATCCCAAGTTCACCTGCGAGGAATTCGGCCTGGCCACCGTCACCGGCGAGGTCGAAGGGCCCTGCCTGCGTTTCTGCGCCAAGTGCGTGGAATGCTCCGGGCAGGTTTCCTCCGCCGCCGCCGACTGGTGCGCCAAGGAGGGCGGCTTGCCCTGCGTCGAGGCTTGCGTGAACGGCTTCGAGGACTACGTGCAGACATTCGAGGATATGGCCAAGGAAAACACGGAAGGCATCGAGACCATCAGCGACGTCGATTGCACCGACTGGGAAGCGACCTTGGAGAAGACCGGCGATGTGCCGGAGTTCTAAGCCTGTAGCGATGCTGAAAAGGCCGGGGGCGATTCCCCGGCCTTTTTTGTCTGCGCGCCGTGGGACCCGATGACATTCGACACGGCTTTGAAAACAGCCGCCGTTTCCCGATAGAAAACGCTGAACCGCCGCGGGAGGATCCGGGAATGATCAGGGTGATGAAACAGTTTTCGGTGTTTCTGCCGAACAAGCCGGGCGAGCTGCGCAAGCTGCTTTTGAAGGTGCGCAAGATGAATCTCACCGCCGCCGCCACCTTCGCCTCGCGGGACGGCGCGATCATGCGGCTGGTGCCGCAGGACAAAGGCAGTTTCGAGAACGTCCTGAAACACGAGCGCGTCTCCTACAGCAAGGAGGACGTGGTGATGGCCTCGATCGAGGACGAGCCCGGCGGCCTGCTTCGCGTCCTGACCACGCTGCAGCAGGCTCACGTCAACATCGAGGGCCTGTACATCGTCGGCGGGCACGAGAACGGCAAGACGCACTGCATGATCCAGGCCGACGACGTCGAGCGGGCGGTCGGCGCCCTCTCCGGCGGAAAGCGATAATCCGCTTCCGATTCCGATTGCAAGGCAAGCGCCATGAACTCCATGGAATGGTCCGAGTCCGTTCCCGTCGCCGTCACGGTCTGCGATGCGGACGGGGTCATCGTCTACATGAACGAGAAGTCGGCGGCGGCCTTCACGAAGTACGGCGGCAAGGCGCTGGTGGGGAAGAATCTGCTTGACTGCCACCCCGAGCCGGCCCGCACGCGGTTGCGCGAATTGCTCGCCGAGCCGAAAGTCAATGCCTACACCATCGAGAAAAACGGCGTCCGGAAGCTGATCCATCAAGCCCCGTGGTACGATGGCGGCGCGTTCGCCGGGCTCGTGGAGCTCTCCATCGAACTGCCGCCGGAGCTGCCGCATTTCGTCCGCAAATGAGCGGGTGAAAGCGACGGCTCAGCGCCGCGCTTCGGGATCGATGATGTCGCTGGCGTAGCCGGTGAGTTCCACGTAACCCACGCCGCCGACGTTCGTTTCGCCGCGCCGTCCCTGGACCGTGACGCTCCCCTCCCAGTAGTTCTGCGCGGGATTGACCATCTCCTGGTCGGCGACGCCCGTTTCGAGGCGAAGCTCCCAGTCCATCTGCGGAATGAGGATGTCCCAATTCTGCGGATAGACGCCGTCCGTGTGCGGGCTCTCCCATTGCGAAAGCGCCTCGATGTCGAAGCCGTCGAGCCCCTCGATCCATGTCGCCTGCCCATTGGGATCGAAGATCGTTCCCGCCTTCTCCACCACCACGTCGTCCCAGCTTCGGAAGATAAAGAGCATGATCTCCCAACCGTCGTCGAACTGCATGCTCCACCAGTCCCAGCCTTTGAACTGGCCCACGGAGAATTCGCCCCACTGATGATCCATCCAGGCGAGACCCGTCACGTCTTCGGCAGTCCCGGCGGGCGGAACGAGCGTCCCCTCGGCCGACATGCGGGTGTAGGAGTAATAGTAGGAAGTCCCGCCCGTATCGGACATCGGGATGATTCCGTCCGTGCCGTGAAGGGCCGGCCGTTTCTGGGGTTTCAACGTAAGGTCGATCATGTAGAGGTCGCGATCGGGGGCCTCCGGGTCCGGGATGCGGCCCGTAATCCGGTCTTCCCCGGCGTCGATCTCGATCCGGCAATCGAGGATCTCCAGACGAGCGGGCTCGGCCTGCCACTCGTTTTTTCGCGTCGTAATCCCCTGCGTGTAATCATGCCTGCGCGCCGTCTCATCCGTCACGGCTACATGACACATGTAGCCCAGCGTCTCCGGCGGGGCGACGAGATACTGGAAAATCGTCAGTTGGAAACCGAAGGTTCCCCCGGCGGACGTTTGCAGGTGCCCCGTGTAGTACCACCATTCCGACTCCTCGGCGTGCGGTCCGGCGTCGCGCGGGAAAACGACCGTCGTCGGCAGGCATTCCCCGTAGTTGCAGAAGGCGCCGCTCGGGCAGGGAGTTCGCGTCTCGCGTCCGTCGGTACAGGCCACGACGGTTTCGCCGTCGCAGACAGGAGCGGAGGACGATTCGCAGGACGACGAATCGACGTCGTCGCTTTCGGCGTCGCCATCGGTTTCGGTATCGCCGTCGGTCTCGGCGTCGCCGCCGTCATTTTCGCCGCAGGCCGCCAGTGCGCCGGCCAGGAGAGCCAGGGCAAAAAATAGGCTCCGCAACTTTCGGTTCGCGCCTGCTCGCCCGTTTTCCGATCTCATCGCCATTCCGCCTTTCCCTGGATTCTCATGCCCGGGATAAACGATTTCGCCGCTTAGCGCCGCATGAAACGCCAGTAGAGCCAGGCCGGGGCGAGCCGGCCGAGCGTCACGGCGAGATGAACCGGCCAGGGGAAGTTGATGTGCAGGCGGCCGCGTTCGACACCGTCCAGGATGCGCCCGGCCGCCTTCGGCGCGGACCATAGAAACGGCATCGGGAATTCGTTGTTCTGCGTCATCGGCGTGGCGATGAAGCCCGGATGAACCGTGACGAAGCGCAAGCCCGTCTTGTGGCAGGTGAGCCGCAGCGATTCGAAGGCGGTGGAAATCGCCGCCTTGCTCGCCGTGTAAGCCGCCGCGCCCGGCAGGCCGCGATAGCCGGCGAGGCTCGACGTGGCCGCGAAGGTTCCGCGCCCGCGCGCCGCCATCGGACCGAACAGCCCCTGAACGACGTTGAGCGCGCCGAAGTAATTGACGGCGAAAATGCGTTCGTGCAGCGAGACGTCGAAGGAGGTGGATCGCTCCAGGTCGCCGACGCCGGCGTTGCAGAAAGCGACGTCGGGAAGCTCCGGCAGGCCGCCCAGCGCGTCGAGGATCGAGGCCTTGTCGGCGACGTCGGCGGCGAGCGGTAAGAATGCTGCGCCGAGTTCGCGGGCCAGTTCGTCCAGCTTGTCCTTGCGCCGCGCCACGCCGTACACCTTGTGGCCGCGCGCCACGGCCTGTCTGGCCAACTGCTCGCCGATACCCGACGACGCGCCGGTGATGAGATAAATCGCCATGATGCCTCCTTGACGCCGCCGCGTTGTTCAGTTCTTTCCGATCGGCCGGCCGTGCGGATCGGTTTCCGGGTGTTCCACATCCTCCGCCACGTCATGAACGATTTCTTCGCTCAGGTAATGCTCCATGCGGTCGGCGGGAGCGTGCAGATGATCGCTCGGCAGGGCGAAATGCTTCGCCAGGTAGCTTTCCCAAAGCCTGTGGCCGCGGATCAGCGTCCGGCCGCGTTCCAGGCCGCGCTCGGTGAGGGCGAGCGCCTCGCGCGCCTCCGCGACGAAGCCTTTCAAGGTCAGCCAGGCGACGGCGAAGCGGTTGACCCAGCCGCCGCCGAGCGCCGCGAAAGCGTCGGGCCTGGCCATCGGCTCGCCGGGCCGCAGTTCCTGATAGCGATACAAGAGGGCGACAACGTCTTCGATCACGATGCGGAAGGCGACGCGGGCCTGGAAGGCGAGCCGCGCCAGATAGCCGTGGCGCGGCGCGAAAAAGACGGCCAGCGCGAAATGGGCTCCGGCGGCGACGGCCATCATCCCGGCGACGGAGGTATCCATCGCCCAGGCCGCTTCGCGGCCGAGAACGGCGGAGGAGACGCCGATCAGCGCCGCATACAGCATCATCCGGTCCAGCCGGTCGGTGAGCAGGTGCGCCGTGGCCGAAGGGACGATGAGCATCGCCACGACGAGAATCGAGCCCACCGCCTCGAAGGCCGCGACGGTGTAAAGGGCGACCATCGCCATCAGCAGCAGATGAATCCGCTGCGCGTGGAAGCCGAGCGTCGTGGCGAGGTCGGCGTCGAAGGCGACGATTTTCAACTCTTTCCACAAGAGGAGAATGAAGGCGATCACGGCGAGCGCCGCCGCCGCCATGCCGAGCGTCACGCGCGGGATCTCCAGGCCGAAAACGGACGTCGTGTCCAGGGCCGCCGATTCGATGATGCCGTAGAGCACGCAGCCGGGATCGAGGTCTACTTCGCTCGCGGCGCGGGAGATGAGCACGACGCCCAAGGCGAACAGCGAGGTGAAAACGACGCCCATCGCCGCGTCCTCGGGCACGTTGGCGTAACGGCGGATGAGTTCGGTGAGCAGGGCCGTGACGAGCCCGGCGACCAGCGCGCCGGCGAGCATCGGAAGCAGGTCGCGCGTGCCGGCGAGGATAAAGGCGGCGGCGAGGCCGGGGAGCACGGCGTGGCTGATCGCGTCGCCCAGCAAACTCATGCGGCGCAGGACAAGGTAGTTTCCCAAAAGCGCGCCCGTGGCGTTGACCAG
Source organism: Myxococcales bacterium (assembly GCA_003598065.1). GTDB lineage: Bacteria > Myxococcota_A > SURF-8 > SURF-8 > SURF-8 > SURF-8. Next base: position 101,519 of record QZKR01000028.1, read on the forward strand.
CGCGCCGGTGACGACGATCCAGAAGGCGATGGAATCGAAGCCCAGAACCGTATCCATCCGCCCTCCTTACCGGTCCTTCGGCGGCTCGGCCGCTTCGACGGGATGCACCGAGGTCGGCACGACCTCATCGGGCAGCTTGCCGCTTTCGCGCAACACAGTCTCGATGCGGTCGGCTATCTCCGGCGTCAAAACGTGCTCGATCTCGTCGGCGTCGCGGTCCACATGATCGGCGGCGATCGCCGCCTGCTCGACGAGATACAATTCCCACAGCCGATGGCGGCGCACGATTTCGGCCGCCGTTTCGACGCCGAGCGCCGTCAGCCGCACGGCGTCCCCGCCGGCCGTTTCCACCTCGCCGCGCCGTTTCGCGACAAACAGCAGCCATGCCGTCATCGCCGCCGACCATTTTCTCGCCCCGCGCAACGCCGACAGCCGCACGGCGGGGCGTTCGGGCAAGGTCCGTTCCGAGACTTCGTAGAGCGCGCGCAGCAGATGGTCGCGTCCCGCCTGCCAGGATGCCGCCGCCCGCTCGGCGAGGCGAGCGGCCACGCCGCGCCGGGGCGCGACGAGCATCGAGAGGAAGAAGAGACCCGCGCCGGCCAGGACGATCACCGCCCCGGCGGGGAGGTCGGCCGCGCGCGTCGAGACCCAGGTGCCGGTGACGCCGGTCAGCAGGCCGAACAGGCCGGCCAGGACAAGCAGCGTCGAGAGGCGGTCGGTCCAGAAGCGGGCCGAGATGCCGGGCAGGATGACCAGCGCCGCCATCAGCACCACGCCCACGGCCGGCAGGCCGATGATCACCGTCGCCACGAGCAGGGCCATCAGCACGCCGTCGATCAGCAGCACGGGCCAGCCCTGGACGGCCGCGAAGGAGGGGTCGAAGCCGATCAATTTGAATTCCTTGTGCAGAAGCGCCACGATCAAAACGACGTTCGCGGCGACCACGGCGATCAGGAACAGATCCTGGCTCACCATGCCGGCGGTTTTCCCCAACAAGAAGGAATCGAGGCCGGCCTGCTGGCCCGAGGGATCGTCCTGGATGATGCGGCTCATGACGATGCCCAGGCCGTAGAACACGGACAAAACGATGCCGATCGCGGCGTCGGACTTGATGCGGGTGTGGCGTTGCAGCCAGGCGATGACGAACACGCCGAGCAGGCCGGAAAGCGTCGCTCCCAAAAGCATCCCCTCGAACTGGCGAGTGCCGAGGACGAAGAAGGCCGCGCACAGTCCCGGCAGGGCGGCATGGGAAACGGCGTCGCCGATGAGCGAGCGGCGGCGCAGCACGGCGAAAGCGCCGACGACGCCCGAGGCGAGGCCGAGCAGGCCCGTCCCGAGCAGAACGAGGAAGGTGTTGTAGGGCAGGCCGAGAATTCGCGCCATTCCCTGCACGCCCGTCTGAATCGTCTCCGGACCGGCGGCCGCATAGAAGACGGCTTCCGCGACGATCGCGGCGGCGAAAATGGCGATGGCCAGGCCGTGCCGCATCGCCGCTCCCTAGCGCCGCGCCTGGCGCACGGCTTCGGCCGCCTGATCCAGAAGCGAAAGCCGGCCGCCGTAGGTTTTCTGCAGGTTCTCGTCCGTGAACGCCTCCGCCACCGGGCCGTTGGCCACGACGCGCATGTTCAGGAGAATGACGTGATCGAAGTAATCGCGCACCGTCTGCAGCGTGTGATGGACGACGAGCACCGTCTTGCCCGCCCGTTTGAGGTCGGAGAGCACGGCGAGGATCGCCTTTTCGGTCGCCGCATCGACGCCGGCGAAAGGCTCGTCCATGAAGTAGAGCCGGGCGTCCTGGGCGAGGGCCCGGGCGAGAAAGACGCGCTGCTGCTGGCCGCCCGACAACTGGCTGATCTGGCGGTCGGCGAGGTCGGCCATGCCGACCTTGGCGAGACAGTCGCGGGCGACGTCGCGGTCGGCCCGCCGGACGCGGCGGAACCAGCCGATGTGGCCGTAACGGCCCATCAGCACGACGTCCAGGGCGCTCACGGGAAAATCCCAATCGACGGACTCGCGCTGCGGCACGTAGCCCACCAGCTTGCGCTGCGTTTCATAGGGCCGGCCGTAAATGTCCACGCGTCCCGAGGCGCGCGGCACGAGGCCGAGTATGGCCTTGATCAAGGTGCTTTTGCCCGCGCCGTTGGGGCCCAGGATGGCGATCAGCCGGCTTTCCGGCACGGTCAGGTCGATGTCCCACAACACCGGCTTGCGGTGGTAGGCCACCGTCATGTCGTGGACTTCGAGAGGCGGCGGCGAAACGGCCAAAATTGCCGCGTTCGGCGTTTGCATATCGAAACCTCACTTCAAGGCGGCGACGATCGTCCGCACGTTGTGGCGCACCATGCCGATGTAGGTTCCCTCCGGCGTGCCCTCCGCGCCCATGGCGTCGGAGTAGAGTTCGCCGCCGACCCGCATGGCGTGGCCGCGCGCCCGGCAGCCTTCGACCAGCGCCTCGATGTTTTTTTTCGGGACGCTGGATTCGACGAAGACGGCCTTGATTCCCCGCTGCGCGAGGAGCTCCACGAGGTCGTTGACTTCCTTCACGCCGGCCTCGTCCTCGGTGCTGATCCCCTGGATGCCGCGCACTTCCACGTCGTAGGCCCGGCCGAAATAGCCGAAGGCGTCGTGCGCCGTGACCAGAACGCGCCGCTCTTTGGGAATGCCCGCCAGTTCACTTTTACACCAGGCGTGCAGCTCGCCAAGCTCCGCCAGGAGCGCGGCGGCGTTGGCGGTGAACATTTCCTTTTTCGCCGGCCCGCGCTCGATCAGTGCGTCGCGGATGCGCTCGGCCGCCTTCATCCACAGCGTCACGTCGAACCAGACGTGCGGGTCCGGATTGCCGGCGAAACTTTCGGGGAAGCGCAGCGAGGCATGGTCGATGGCTTCCGTCACGGCCGCGACGGGCTTCCGTTTGGCGAGGATCTTCAGGACGTCGCCGAGTTTTCCTTCCAGGTGCAGGCCGTTGTAAAGCACGACGTCGGCGTGGGCCAGAAGACGGACGTCCTTCTCGCGAGCTTTGTAGAGATGGGGGTCGGTGCCGGGGCCCATCAGCGTTTTGACCGTGGCCGCGTCGCCGGCGATACGGCGGGCGAGATCGGCGATCATGCCGGTGGTGGCGACGACGGCGATCGTTCCCGGCGCAACCGTGTTCTCCGCGCCCTCGGTTTCTTTCGCCGAGCAGGCGGCCGCCAGCAGCGGCAAAACCACGGCCAGCGCGATAAGCACGAAGCGCCATCGGAACGGCATGAAATTCTCCCCAGCGCATCGACAAGGCGCGCATAGTGTATCAGAAAGACACCCTCCCGGACCATAGCGATAAACAAATCGGGAAATCTATCGGGTTGACCGGGGTTCGGCGGGAAGCTCCCGCTCCATCGCCTCCCACAGCCCCGGCAGGTCGGCGAGGACGCGCTCGGCGAGCGGACGCGGGTCCGTCGCGGCGAGGGCGCTGCGCCAGTCGTCCTGGCAGGCGCAGGCCAGGGCGTCGAAAACGGACGCGTCGAGCGTGCGGTTGTAAACATCCAGCAGCCGCTCGCGGACGAAGCCGTCGCAACGGCCGCAGTTGTGGGGCAGGGCGATCGGCCGCGGCAGGTGGGCGAAGGGACTCACGTACACCGGCGTCGGCGCGACGCGGCGCAGGATCTCGACGAGACTCCACAGCCACGGCAAGCGGTAGCGGCCGGTCGTCCACAACAAGTGCAGGAGCGTGTGACGCTGGATCGTCAGCGGCTCGAAGTGAATTTCCGCCGCGCCGAGCGATTCCGCAAGCTTGATCGCCGCCACGGCGTCGTCGAGCATTTCCGCTTCGGTGAGCCAGGGCGGCTTGGCCAGCACGTACAACCTGAGCATCGCATTATCGCGCACGACGCGGCAGGCGGCGGCGAAGGCGTCGAGCGTCGCGCCCTTGTGCACGCAAAGCGCCAGCACGTCGGCGCGGGCCGTTTCCATACCCAGCGCCACGGCGAGCCGTCGGTCCGCTAGCCGCTTTTTTATTCGCCCCAGCCGCGAAGCCGACACGAACTCGGCGCGCGTTTCGATCGCCACTTCGCGGATGCGCGGCTCGGCGGCGATCGAGGCCAGAATGCGGTCGAGCGCGGCGTCGGGCAGCTCCTCTTTGTTGAGGATGGACCCGCCGTTGTAAAGGCAAAGCATGGGGAAGCGCGCCCAGTCCACTTTCGCGAAGGCGGTTTCGAACTGGGCGACGAGCCGCTCGGGGTCGGGACGGGCTTCCAGGCACGCGCCGGCGTAATGGCCGCACATCGTGCAGCCGCCGCCGCGCCGCGTCCAGGCGCAGCCGACCGAACGCAGGGTGATGACGGCGCGCGGCACGATTTGTCCATCGAGCCAGCCGAAGCGCGTCAGGTCGAGGTCGCCGGCGACGATCGAAGCATGGGGAACGCGGGGCGTGCGCCGCCGCAACTCGGCGAGGAAGACGTCGAGTCCGGATAAGGCCTCGGTGAATTGTTTGTCCGCCTGCACCGCCATGCGGTCTCCTTTCAAGGGCCCGCATTGTAGCCAAGCGCCCTGTCGGCGTCCAGGGCCTTAAAACAGAAAAGCCCCCCGACCGCCGCCGGGGGGCTTCGATCCGTTTGAATCGGCTGGCTTACTCGGGCTGGGGAGTTTCGCCGCGCTCCTTGGCGACGGCCTTGTCCAGGTCCTGGAACGCCTTGGCGGCGTTGGCCTCGACGAAGGCTCGCACCTGGGCGTCCAGCGCCTGCATCTCGGCGAGCGATTTCTTGAAGGTTTCCAGGTCGAGTTCGACCAGAGCGTAGAGCGTGCCGCTGTTGGACACCCAGGAGTCGGCCATCCGCGAGCCGGCGAGCGACATGTCGGTGATCTGCTTCGAGGTGTCGGAGACGTACTGCTCGTCGTCGGCCGCCTTGCCGAACTGCCCGCCGCCCGTGACGTTGGCCTGGTAGTCTTTCAGGAGCGCCTGAACCTTGAGGTTGAGCTGGCGGGCGATTTCCGTCCGTCCCCGGCCGACGGCGGCCGAGCGGGCCATGGCGATGTTGGCCGTCGAGCCGGCCGAACCCACGGCGCAGATGCGTTCTTCGGCCTTGTCGTCGTCCCAGTAGTCGCGGCAGTCCTTGAATACCCAATCGGGCGCGCCTTCCAGCTCGTTCTTGATCGCATTGCCCGGCGGTTCGGGCTTGGGATTGGAGCAGCCGCCAACGGCGACCAGGGCGGCCAGGGCTAAAAGAATCAGCACCGTCGTCCACGAATTCCGGAGCATAGTTTTCCTCCTCGTCGAGGCATCGAACCGTTCCTGCCCGTCTTGCGTCATCGCGAAATCCAAGACGCAAAACGACCCAACTGCCCTTTTTCCCCTCGGTGGCCTTGTGGAAGGGACGGGTAAAGCCTATGCGATTTGGGGCGCGGCGTCAAGATACGCTGACGACAATACGCTGAACACATCCGCAACCATAAGGGAAGACAGTTTTATCGATCAGAGGCCGCCGATCAGCGTCTTCGCCAGCGCCTCCGCCGTCGCCGGGTTTCTCTTCATCTCCGTTCGCTTGCGTTCGCTGATTTCGATGTGGATGAAGGTGTGGCCCAGCTTGCGGACCGCTTTGCCCTGGATGCTGGTCGTGCCGCCAAGCTGCCGGATCGTCGCCGGATAGACGCGCACCGCCTTCGCGCCGTAGGCCTTCAACAAGGCCTCGGCGGCCTGGGCGAAAATCGGGTTCTGAACCTTCCTGCCGCCCGGACTGACGATGAAGTCGATATCCTTGTCATCGACATTGTCCGCCGCAAACCCGTGGATCTGGATGAATACGGCATTTTTCAGCGTATGCGCCGCCGCTAGAGTCAAATCCTGAAACAGCGTCTCGGGATTATGCGAAAGATCCCACGGACTGCCGAGAAACGGCTCCTGGCCGGGTTCGCCGTAGCGCAGCCAGTCGGCGAAAAAGGCGGCGCGGACGGGCTGCGCCGCGAAGATATGTTTTGTAAGCACGTCGGTGTGCAGGTCGAAAATTGCGTGCGGGGCCTGGAGGACGACTTCGCGCGCCAGTTTGCCGGTGCGGATCAGGTAATAGCCGCCGCCGGCCTGATCGGCGGTCATTTCCAGAATCAGCCAATGCCCCTCCGGACCCCGGTATTCGCCGAGCTGGTAGCCCGCGCCGGCCAGTTCGGCGTCGAGCGCCTTGACCTTCGCCGCATCGAGCGCCGCCGCGTTTTCGAGCAACTTCCGGAAGGTCTGCGCGATGCGCTGACGCCGGGCGGCGTCGGGCGGAGCATAGGTTTTATTCCGCCAACGCATCTCGACCTCCTTGGCGGCGTTCGGCCGTTGCCGCTCGGCGGGCAGCCACAAGCCGGACGCCGGCGGCGCGGCCAGAGCGCCGGCGGACATCGCCGCAACGAAAAATACCGCCGTAAAAACCACAAGCAGCCGTAAGCTCATGCGTCGGACCCTTCCGGGCGATGCCTCTTCGCACATTGGCGCACGGATTTTCATTTTCCTTTTCCGTTGCAGGTTTGGCAACAACTCTTTCCGCATTTGCGCGGCCAGACTCTGCTATGCTATACAGTACGACCATACCCGCAAACCTCCGGGCGCATCGGAGTTGCGACACCGCGCGGACAGGAATGGGGGGACAACTGACAAGCGGCGTGAGAGACCGTTCGGATGTCGTTCAACTCCTTAGATTACGTCTTTTTCCTCATCGTCGTCGTCACGCTCTATTTCTCCATTCCCCACCGCTTTCGCTGGGTCCTGCTCCTGGTCGCCAGTTACTACTTTTACATGTGCTGGCGGGCCGACTACATCATCCTTATCGTCGTCTCGACGCTCATCGATTATTTCGCCGGCCTGGCGATCGGCGCGGCGAAACGGAGCAGCTGGAAAAAGGCGTTTCTCGCCCTGAGCCTCACGAGCAATCTCGGGCTTCTGCTCTTCTTCAAATATTATACCTTCATCAACGCCAACATCGAGGCGCTGCTCGGCCAGTTCAATATTTTTTACGATGCGCCGGCCTTCGGTTTCCTGCTGCCCGTCGGCATTTCCTTTTACACCTTCCAGTCGATGAGCTACACCATCGACGTCTACCGCGGCCAGAAAACGCCGGAAAAACACCTCGGCGTCTTCGCGCTTTACATCGCTTACTTCCCACAACTCGTCGCCGGGCCGATCGAGCGCTCCACCAACCTTTTCCCGCAACTCTTCAAAAAGCACGATTTCGACGCCAACCGCGTCGTGGAGGGTTTGCGGCTGATCCTCTGGGGCATGTTCAAGAAAGTGGTGATCGCCGACCGGCTCGCCGCCTTCGTGGAGGTGGCGTACAACAACGTCGGCCTGCACGCCGCGCCGACGGCGCTTTTGGCCGCGTATTTTTTCGCCATCCAGGTCTACTGCGACTTCTCCGGCTATTCCGACATCGCCTTGGGCTCGGCGAAGCTGATGGGCGTGGAACTGATGGTGAACTTCAACAAGATCTACTGGTCGCAGTCGGTCACCGAATACTGGCGGCGCAACCACGTCTCGCTGACCACCTGGTTTCGCGATTACGTGTACATCCCTTTGGGCGGCGGACGGGTGCCGACCTGGCGCAAGTATCTCAACGTGCTGATCGTTTTCTTCGTCAGCGGCCTGTGGCACGGCGCGAACTGGACCTACGTTTTCTGGGGTACGCTCAACGGCGTTTATCTGGTGTACGAACTGGCCACCAAAAAGCTGCGCCAGCGCGTCGAGGCCGTCTGCCGCTTCGGCCGCTTCCCGCGCCTCAAACAGGCCGTGCGGATGTTCATGACCTTCAACCTGATCGCTTTGGGATTGATTTTCTTCCGCGCCCGCAGCATGAGCGACGCCTTTACGATCCTTAAAATCATCGCCACGCCGCCCTGGGGGCCGCTGTATCTCGGCTCGCCGGGCGTGTTCTTTTACGGGCTTTTCGGCGTCGCCGCGCTGTTTGCGGTGGAGTACGTTCAGAAGGACATGCGCCTGGAGGTGGCGATCGGCAAGCAGGGTCCGCTCTTCCGCTGGGGCTTCTACCTGTTTTGCCTGATGTCGATTCTCCTGTTCGGGGTGTTTGATGGCGGACAGTTCATCTACTTCCAGTTCTAAGCGGCTCAAGCCGTTCTTCCTGCGGCTTCTGCTGCTAGCGGCGCTCGCCGTCGCCCTCGATCAGGGCATTGGCCTGCTTCTGGAGCGGACGTATTTCCGCCTGCGGGAAGGCTCCTTCGGCCCGAAAATCAACGCCGTCCTCGACGCCAAGGCCGACTTGCTGATCTTCGGCTCCTCGCGCGCCGAAAACCACTACATTCCCGAGCTCATCGAACAGGGTACGGGCTACAAGAGCTTCAACGCCGGTTTCGGCGGCCAGACGATCCTCTTCCATTCCGGTCTGCTGAACCTGGTTACGAAAGCCTACACCCCGAAGGTGATCCTCTTCGACCTCAACGTCGGCGACATGACCGACGCCTTGAAGCGGAATTCGTGGGACAAGCTTTCCACCCTCCTGCCCTACCATCGCGACCCCGACGTGAAAAGTCTGTTGCTGCAACGCGGCAAGTGGGAATGGCTCAAGCTGTGGTCGCGCGGCTATCCCTTCAATTCGATGCTGATGTCGATCCTGAAATACGCCTTCGATCCGAGCGGCGAGGAAGCGCGTTGGAAGGGTTACATGCCGCTCTACGGCAGCCGCATGCCCGACCTGATCGCCCTCGCCGAAAAACGAGACGAACCGCCGCCGCCGTCGACGCCGGTCAAGGCGCCGGAACTCGACATGACCTACATCCAGAAGTTCATCGCCGACGCCCGCAACGCCGGCGTCAAGGTGATCGCCGTCGATTCGCCGCGCTGGCGGCGGCACGGCTACGGCTACACGCCCGAGGAGCAGCTTCTGCTGCGCATGTACCGCGCCTGGCTGGCGCAGCGCGACGTGCCGATCGTTTCGGTCACGGCCGAGCAGCATCCCGAGTTTGACAATGCCGCCCTGTTCCGCGAGACGATCCACCTGAACTACCAGGGGGCAGAAGTGTTCTCCCGCCTGCTGGCCGAGAAACTGGCGGAGATGGGCGTCCGGGCGGCGGCGAGGCCAAAGACATTGTAATCCGCAGGCGCTTGCCGGATTGGACGCTTGATCCGATGGTTCAATTTGGCATCAAATGCAAAGAGTTACGGTTCTTATTTTATAGCAATTACAATTTATAATTATGGTTGACATGACTCCAGCAGCGTGCTAAGCCTTGTTCGAAGGCGTCAGAGCAGCAGTGATCCCCAGCAAAATCCATTCTATTTAAAAGAGAAATGTTGGGCCATGTCTCCGAAAGGAAACGTCCGTCCGGTTTTCTTGTTTGCGATCCTGCCGCTGATGATGCTCGGGATTGCCGGCTGCAAAATGGACATCGAGAAGCCCAGCAACGGGGCCGCGTTCACCGTCAACACCTTCGTCGAGTTCAAGGCGGAGTACGACGGCACGGGCGAGATCAAGTGGAAGAGCGACTACACCGCGCCGGACGGCAGCGCCCATCATCTCGACAACTCGTTTTTCAAGGCCAATGCCGTGGACATCGGCAGCAAGGGTTATCCCTGGCGCTTCAAAATAAACACTCTGCCGCGCGGCAATCACAAGATTATCGCCTACAAGGGCAGCGACGACGACGACGTGCGTATCACCATTCGTGGTTTTTGCCAAGACCCGAAGACGAACTGTTCGTATCTGAATGGCGAAGGCGGTTGCGTTCGGGGGTTTTGCGACGTCAATACCGATCAGTGTGTGGCGGAAATGGTACAGGATGGAACGCCATGCCAGGATGATGACCCATGCACCTCGCATGAGACATGCAGCAATGGCAGCTGCAAAGGGACGGCTGCCGTTTGTGAGCCGGAAGGAGATTATTACGCATGGGTTTCGCTGAATAACGGATCTACCGGGCAAGAGCCGGTATTGAAAATCGAGAACCATCTCGATGAACCCGAAGGCAGCGATAACGTGGAAATCGAGCTTACCGTCAAAGGGTTCTTCTACAGCATTGCCAATCGCGACGGCACAAGGACAACAACGATTTCCATGCCGAATACCAATGATTGGGCGCGCGCGGCAGGTCTGCCGAAGCTGCCTGAATACCTGACTTTTTTTGAGGTCGGCGAACGCTGGGAGGAGTTGAAGGTAATCGATGTGCAGGTGGAGCAGGAAGTAATCGGTCAGGTTCATGTCGATCTTTTGAGGCGTGAGGCAGAATTCACGGAAGCCGGGGAAGTACCAACTCCGCTGGGTTATTTGGAAAGCGGGAAGTACCCGGCCGACCACTTCATAATTGAGCCATCGCCTTGGGGTAAGGATGACGTTGTAAGATACTCGGCGATCAATATTTTCCCTTTGCAGCTTGATGTCCTGGACAATGGAATGGCGAATCTCGTCGCCTTGAAAAAACTGAAAATTACGCTCGGGGCTGATTCTTATACGGGCGACATCGGCAAAAGCAATCCCAATCCAGCATCGCCCCTTTCTCGCGAGTCCGCCAAGTTTTACAGTACGCTGCTTCCCAACTTTCGTCTTCCCGAATGGGATGACCTTAACGGGATTTCCCCGCTCAAAGGTACTCTGTTGGTCGTTACAGGTAAAGACGACAATGAAACCGAAGATCCGGGCGATGATGTTTGGTATAAGGATCTTCCCATTTTTGACCAATTCGTAGCGCAGAAGGTCAATCAAAATTGGAGCGTCATTACAAAAACCACAGCGGAACTGGGCCTGCTGGAAGATGACTTACTTATTGTCAAGCAATGCAAGCTGCATGAGGTTATCTTGGAATTGCGGCAAGAAGCGACGACTCCCATAACGGCAGTCCTTTTCATCGGAGATTACTGGCAGATTCCGATGTGGCGCGAGGAGGCTGACGGAAAATATCGAACCCCACACATTACTTCCTCTCCGACCATCGCTTACGTCGATGCGTATTTCCCACCTGTAGAATCAGGAATTTATAGGGTAGGGAGTATGTTAGATGCTGCGGAGCGCGCGTGGCTTCAGGATAGTGGGACATGGAAGCGGCTTAGGCAGGGGCAGGAAATAGACCGGACAGCCAATGCTGACCAAGCATTGCGAGTTATCTATGCAGGGATTGATACGACGGGCCAAGAATACCGAAATATTGTCTTTAATAAGGATGGAAGTTCCGCCATATTTTATTTGTCTTCCGACCCGGATGGAGTTTCTCTTTCTAAAGCACAGATAATAATGCTGAACGAGCAAGAATATAGTCAATGGAATTCTATTCTTCAAAATGCAACAGGGGATACTCCCATTTCACCGCCGACCGACATAGACCACATCATAGCGATACCATATGAATCAGACGATAGCGTAATAGCCAAACGGCAAAATTATGATTTGCCTTATGGGTTTTTGTGGGAAGAGACTCTACCGTTTTGCGAAAAGTACTTTTCGGGTTGGCGTCCAGGCCAATTTTCACTTGATGGTTCGGAACTTATCTGCGTGCCTGGCACAATCTCTTGCTTGGTGACCGATAATGATTCTTACCAACTAAAGTGTAGCTCAGATGGAACTCATTACGCCTTCAATAGGCAGCTTACCGATGATCCATACTGTCGCTATGGAGCGATACGCGATAGAAAAGAGTTGATCGAGTTGCATCAATCCGGCAGTATGGTAGGCAGGATGGAAGTTCGAAACTGGCATGATGCAGAAACGCAAATAATAAAATCAATTCAGTATATGGAAGCCGCGGCAGGCCACGCAAATGCTCTTAAGTATTCCCGGCAGTTGCTTATCCCTCAGTGCGCTGACATAACGTTATGCAATGAACCAAATCAGTATGGAAAAACACTGCTGGAACTGAAGCATTTGGCTTTCTCTCGCGGGAATTATGCTTTTAATCCAACAGTACTGTTCCCCGCCGATTGGTTTAAAGGGACCGTGTCTGGTCTGGCGCAAAATAACAGTAAAATCAACCAAGTAAACAGGAAGTTATTTGTTGATGAGTTTTCTTCAGGGTACGGATTTGTTGGATACGAAGGTCACGGTACTTCGTTTGATATTTCTAACCAAAACATAGACAGAGATGCCATTGGCCAGCTATATCAAATCCAAGATCCAACTTTTCCAGTCGTTGTGCTTGGTAGTTGCAATTCTATGCCCTTGCGAACAATCTATGATCCCTATACGCACGTAGTTGATTATTCGACGCAAACTTTCGGGGAGGCCTTGATGAACCAACGATGGGGTGCTGTCGCCCTTATTGGAGCCGGCATACCCCATGGCGTTGATGTGGTCAGGGATTTCGCTTTGAATGCATTGGTCCAAAGCTCAGCTAATAACAAGGAGAAAAAGAATATAACGCCCATGTTGGGTAATTTATGGAAAACTGTAGTATTGGAAAAATTAGCGTCACTTGTCCCCGGGGATGTAATGGGCGTTCAAAGCTTCGCCATCCTGGGTGATCCGACCCTGCCTCTCTATGGATTTGAAGATCAGGATGTCGATAAAGACGGCAAACCGAATTACATTGATAATTGCCCCATTAATTTTAACCCACAACAAAATAATTGCCGTTTCTCGGAACAGTTGGCCGAGTGCAAAAACTTATGGTCTCTCTCCTTGTATAAGTATGCTTTCTCCATGACCCCCGATTACGAATGTGTAAATTCGGAAAATCCGGATTCTCTTTTCCCCTATTGCGCCTTGTTCACCTGCGAAAGTGCGCAGGGAGATGGCTGCGACCTCGACGCGATGACGGCGGCCTGCGATTATCTCCGCGGCGTCGATTGCGATAAACAATGGAACACCGAGCTTGAAATCCCCGAAAGGCAATGGGCGGACTATTATTGTCAGCCGGTCAACCGCGTAAAGCCGGAAGGCACCGAAAGCCCAACCCTTCCTAACCATGTGTCAATGGGCAATAAGGTGAAGGTGAATTCCAAGCCGCTTTCGGCTCCTGGGGCGGAGACAACCTCAACCAGAGTGGCGGAGCATTATTGCTTCTGCGATTACAGTGGCGCAGTTGCTCCGGCCACATGCGAGGATCTATGTAAAAGAGATCCGGAATCTGTTACACCTGACCATATAGGTGAAAATAGCAAGAAATGGCAGCACCTTGATGAATGGGAAATTGCCGGTAATCGTTGCGGTAGCGATATATATCCGCAATTTCGGACCGATAAATGCGACGCGGTTGAACAAGAAGTGTTAACCTGCCGGGCGGTGCGCCAGACCTTCCCCTCGGGAACGGCGGCACCCGAATCCAACAGCGCCCAAACCGTCCAATCCTGGCTGTGGGGAAACGAACTTCTACCCAGAGATTTTCAGGACGTTCAAGAATGTCGGCTCGATGCCGACTATCTCCTGCATACCCACGATTACAGCTTTTACGCCACCCTGCATACGCTTCCCAACGGTCCAGAGGGCCAGAGCAAGGATTGGTTCGGTTCTCCCGCGTACGTGCGCAGCAAGAGTTACCTGCACAGCGACACCCCCTTCGATATGTATGAAGTCATTCCCGAAAAGCAACTGGCGATTCCGCGCGATGCCGGCCTGCTCCGCTCGTCTCCCGTATTGCCGCCGCCGTTCGATTACCTGATGAACGACAATCCCTCGATCCTGGAAGTTGAACCTACGCCACCGTCATGGTCGGAAGACGGACTTGCGGGCCTTTCCATTCGTCATCTTGTAGACGCCGAGAAATTGCTGACGTTCCGCTCACCGGTCCGTTTCGGGCCGCTCTCGAATCGCTGGGGACAAAACGCCTATCTACCTCCCAGCTTCGATTCGGCAACGATGGTGTTTTGCGATTCCGGCTTGGATGCGGCTCCGGGATGGCTGGTTTTCACCGACCAAACGAGCCAGCCGGGAGCGTATTATTGGATTTCACCCGCACCCGATCAGGCCGGAGGCGAGTCTGGCGACGCGCTCCCGCTAAGCTTGGAATATCTCGATCGGCTGCCCACACCGGCCGTCGGCAACATCCATTATTATTGGGATTCCATTTTCAGGGTCGTATGGCGAATTTCGGACGGCAACGCGGGCGAAGGCCCCGTGGTCCACATTCTCGATATCGCCGCGACGCAAGACTCGGCTGACGCCGCACCGGCGTGGAAAAGGGTGGTGAGTTTGAGCGATTCGACCGTGACGCCGGATTTAAACGGCTACGCCATGGCCGCGCCGACGCCCGGGACGCGCTACCTCTACTTCTATCCCACGAGCAGCACGATTTTGCCCGTATATCGTTTCAATCTCGATCAGGCCGACTGGTCCGTCATTTCCCTGGAGCGTTCGCAGAACATCGTCTGTGCAACGGCCGTTCGGCCGGATCAGGTCTTTTTCTACCTGCGGTCGGGAGCGGAGTGGAGCGTTCTGGAAATGCGCGGTTCGACCTTGCAAGAGTTCGTCTGCGACGGCGAGGACTGCCCCGCACCGGCGGACAACTGCCTGATCCTGCCCGATCCGGACACCGGCAAGTGCCTTGTCGCCGCCGCTTCCGATAATTTGCCGCATGTGATAAAATTCGACTGGCAGCCCTTGAAGAGCCTCATCGCGACGGGCCGCTGGCGGCTGGAGGTAGTCGAGGCCGAGGGCGGCACACTGAGCAGCGAATAAGGAAGCAAGCAAATCGACATTATGCGAAAAGCACGGGCATTTGTAGGGGTCGGCATAGCGGTCGTTCTGTGGCTGGCATTGCTGGCCGCATGTCAGACCGCCGGTGAAAAACCGGATGATTCCGACGCCGACCGTAGCGAGTTTCAGGAAGAGCAAGACGACCTCTGTCAAGGTGGGGCGGTGGATTGCTCGCCGGGGCAGTGCCGGGTGGTGGATGGACGCGCCCAGTGCGACTGCCCGGAGAGCTATGTCGCTGATCGATATACGTGCCGCCGCACGGAAGATGGCGACCAGGACACGGAGCGGATCAACGAACCCGACTTGGATGAAGTAGCTGACCAGCAAGAGGAGGTTGCCGAGGAGGAAGAAGCGCCGGCGGTGATCAAAACATTTTCCCATCCAGCATCGCGGGATGATCCGCTGTTGCAGCCGGGAGAAGTGCGCATAACGGCTCCCGGCAAGGTGGCATCGGCTCCGTTTATCAGTTATGATGTTTTGGGCAATAAGGCGGTATATTGCACTGCGGAAGGGAATCTGTATATATGCAATATGGAACAAAGCGAAGCAGCATGCTATTTATTTGATATTACCCAGAATCAAACCGACTGCTTTTTCCCATCTATCCCGAGGGAAAATACAGTCGCCGCGCTAACCTACATTGTCAATCCTGATAATTCCGTGAAGCGCCATCTGATGTTGCTGGATTTTCTAGACTGCAACGTCTCTTTTCCGGTCGCTGCTGAATATTTATACAATATTGATACTTGGGAAAACATTGCCGTATGGGACAATGAAAATCGCGGGATTCAGGTTTTCAACACAACTACAGAGGAATTATATGTTATTGAAGAATCAGAATATTGGTTCAATTCATTTCCGCGTATTTATAAGCAGAATATTGTTTGGAAGTGGTCTACGAGCTTTTCCTCTTCTTTGGCTTATATTTTCATGCACGACCTTACGACGCGAAGCACGAAAAACCTGACCCCAGACTCCGAGGCCCGACGTTGTGACCCGGCAATAACAGATCGTCGAGCGGTCTGGATTGAGAATTGTCTGACCTACAGCAGCGCCGATGAGAAAGAGATACTTGTTGCGCAGGATCTGCTATCCAACGAGCGAACTGAAATCGATCCCTTTGATGCCGATAAAAACACCCCGGATATTGATGAAGATCATGTAGTCTGGACGGATTTACGCAACGGTGGTCGTGACTCTAATTTAACATTCATCAATGCAGACATTTACCTCTACGATTTCGCCAAGGATACCGTTGTTCAACTCACAACGGACTCCTCCAACCAATTCTGGCCGCGCATCCGTGGCCGGTGGGTGATCTACAACGATGCACGTTGGGGGGATGAAGATGTAACCGCCTTCGACCTTTGCATATTGGATATCTACAAGGACGAGCCGATGTGCGCCGCAGAGAAGAAGTGAACTACCCAAAGGCGCGGGCATTTGCAGGGGTCGGCCTGCTGGCCATTCTGTGGCTGGTGTTGCTGGCTGCCTGCCAAACCGATGCCCAGACTTCGGAAGACTCCGACGCCGACCGCAGCGAACACCTGGAAGCTCAAAACGACCCCTGCCAGGGCGCGGCGGTGAATTGCTCGCCGGGGCAATGCCGGGTGGTGGACGGAAAAGCTCAATGCGATTGCCCGCAGGGTTATTTTGCGGAGCGCTATTCTTGCCGCCGTAGCGAGGACGGAGATTTAGACGACGAGCGCCTTGACGAACCCGGCGCAGACGAAGAGGACAGGATAAGCGATCAGGAGGACAATGCCCCAGAGGAGGAAGAAACTCCTCCGGCGGTAGTCAAAACCTTTTCCCATTTGGTCTCACGGGATGATCCCCTATTGCAGCAAGGAGAGGTACGAGTTACAGCTCCGGGGAAGGTGGCGGATGCGCCTCCTTACAGCTACGATGTCTATGGCGATAATTTGGTATATTGCTCCGAGTCTGGTGATCTATATATCTGTAATTTGGAAAAAAACGGCGATGAGGGATGCTATTTTTATGATATTGCTCGAAGCCGAACCGATTGCTTTTTTCCGTCAATATACAAATCTACAGTTTCCGCCTTGTCATTCATCAAGGACTCGGCGAATGATACCGCAAGCCTGCTATTGCTTAATTTTCCCGAATTAAGAGTGACTTTTCCTCTTATCGAAAAACATCTAAACTATTATAATATTGATAACTGGGACAATATTGTGGTGTGGGACAACGACGCTCTCGGGATACAAATCTTTAATACCATTACCAATGAGATATATGTCGTCGAGAGATCACAATATTGGTTCAACGCCTTTCCGCGTGTTTATAAACAATACGTAATCTGGCAGTTTCATTATACCAATCCTCCACCCCTCTTAAATTACATCCTCCTTCACGACCTGACAACTCGTGATACAATAGACCTCACCGAAGGCGATGAAGGCCCCTATTGCTATCCCGCCACTACGGATAAACGTGCTGTATGGATCAAAGATTGTGTAGCTTACGACAACCCAAACGGGAAAGGGATACTAATTGCGCAGGACTTGACGTCCAGCGAACGAACCGTGATAGACCCCAACGATGCCGAAAAAACCGACCCCGATATCGATGAAGACCGGGTCGTCTGGGCAGATCTACGCAACGGTAGCCGTAAAATACCCCAAATGACCATTTCCAACGCAGATATTTATCTTTATGATTTCACTAAGAATGTAACAATTCAATTGACCATAGATCCCTCCAATCAATTTTGGCCTCGAATTAGAGGCCGTTGGGCGATATTTCAAGATGATCGGTGGGGCAATGACTTTGAAGTCACCGCCTTCGACCTTTGCACATTGGATATCTACAAGGACGATCCGATGTGCGCCGCTGAAAAGAAGTGACCTGGTTCAAACCGGCATGGGGAAAGGTCGGCCTGCTAGCCATGCCGTGGTTGGTATTGCTAGCCGCCTGTCAAACCGCTGCCCAGACCTCGGGAGATTCCGACACCGACCGCAGCGAGTCCCAAGAAGTGCAAGATGACCCCTGCCAGGGCGCGGCGGTGGATTGCTCGCCGGGGCAGTGCCGGGCGGTGGGTGGACGCGCCCGATGCGACTGTCCAGAGGGGTATGTAGCTTATCGTTATACGTGCCGCCGCATGGAAGACGGCGACCTGGACACGGAGCCGGCCGACGAACCTGACTTGGATGAAGAGGCCGACCGGCAAGAGGATGCCATTGAGGAAGAGGAATCGTCGCCGGCGGTGGTCAAAACCTTTTCCCATTCAGTTTCACGAGACGACCCTCTATTGCAACAAGGGGAGGTACGAGTTACTGCTCCGGGAAAGGTCGCCTCAGCCCCATCATGCAGCTACGACACCTACGGCAACAGTGTCGTTTACTGTTCCAACAGAGGTGATTTATACATATGCGATTTGAACCCTGCGAACAACAAAGGCTGTTCTTTATACGATATTACCCAGAACGAGACCGATTGCTTTTATCCATCTATCCACAGCGACCGCGAAGTCGTCGCCATGACTTACATTACCCTCCCTGATAAATCTACGCAGCGTTTCTTATTGCTACTGGATTTTGCCAACCTTGATGTCTCTTTTCCCATAAGCGCAGCCCGGCTTAATGATATTGATAATTGGGACAATATTGTGGTCTGGGATAATGAGGCTTTCGGGATACAAATTTTCAATACGGCAAATAACGAGTCATATTTTATCGAAAGATCTAGATATTGGTTTAACGCTTTTCCACGGATTTACAAGCGATATGTAATCTGGCAGTTCCACTATACCAATCCCCCCCCCTCTTTTAAATCACATTCTTCTTCATGACCTTACAACCCGTGATACGATCGACCTCACCGAAGGTGACGAAGGCCCCCATTGCTATCCCACAACTACGGATAAACGGGCTGTATGGATTGAAGATTGCTTGACTCCCGACAGTCCGAATGGAAAAGGGATTCTTGTCGCTCAGGATTTAATATCCAGCGAACGCAGCGTAATTGACCCTCACGATGCCGAAAAAACCGATCCAGATATCGACGAAGACCGGCTTGTCTGGACAGATCTGCGCAACGGCGGGCGAGTCCCGGATCGATTTACTTTTATCAACGCCGATATTTACCTTTACGACTTCACCAAGGATATTGTGGTCCAACTCACCTCCGATCCCTCTAATCAATTCTGGCCACGCATCCGGGGACGTTGGGTGATCTACCTTGACCAGCGCTGGGGAGATGACGATGTGACCGCCTTCGACCTCTGCACATTGGATATCTACAAGGACGATCCGATGTGCGCCGCCGGAAAGAAATAGTATCCGACCGGCAGCACGACCTTGCCCGTATACCGCTTCAATCTCGATCAGGCCGACTGGTCCGTCATTTCCCTGGACCGTTCGCGGAACATCGTCTGCGCAACGGCCGTTCAGCCGGATCAGGTGTTTTTCTACCTGCGGTCGGGAACGGAGTGGAGTGTCCTGGAAATGCGCGGTTCGACGCTGCAAGAGTTCGTCTGCGACGGCGAGGACTGCCCCGCGCCGGCGGACAACTGCCTGATCCTGCCCGATCCGGACACCGGCAAGTGCCTGGTCGCCGCCGCTTCCGATGAGTTGCCGCATGTGATAAAATTCGACTGGCAGCCTTTGAAGAGCCTCACGGCGACGGGCCGCTGGCGGCTGGAGGTGGTCGAGGCCCAGGGCGGCACGCTGAGCGGCGAATAAAGGCCTGTACGAAATGAATGAATCGACTTAGCCGTCATTCCCGCGTAAGCGGGAATCCAGGGTTTTTCGTATTGGACCCCCGCTTTCGCGGGGGTGACGATGAGGCTAGAACGACATCATGAAAAAGGCACGGGCAGTTGCAGGGGTCGGACTGCTGGCCGTTCTGTGGCTGGTGTTTCTGGCTGCCTGCCAAACCGCTTCCCAAACATCGGAAGATTCCGACACCGACCGTAGCGAACTTCAAGGAGAGCAGGACGATCCCTGCCAGGGTGCGGCGGTGGATTGCTCGCCGGGGCAGTGCCGGGCGGTGGGTGGACGCGCCCGATGGCGACTGTCCAGAGGGGTATGTAGCTTATCGTTATACGTGCCGCCGCATGGAAGACGGCGACCTGGACACGGAGCGGGCCAACGAACCCGACTTGGACGAAATAGCTGATCAACACGAGGAGCTAACCGAGGAAGAAGAAGCTCCGGCGGTGGTCAAAACATTTTCCCATCCGGCATCGCGAGACGATCCGTTATTGCAGCCGGGAGAAGTGCGTATAACGGCTCCCGGCAAGGTAGCATCGGCTCCGTTCATCAGCTATGATGTCTTTGGTAAGAATGCAGCGTATTGCACGTCGGAGGGAGACCTGTATATATGCGACCTAGATCAGGTTGATGCAGGATGCAATTTGTATGATATTGTCCTGAATCAAATAGACTGCTTTTATCCATCCATCCCCAAGGAGAATACTGTTACTGCCTTGACTTTCATTGTCCTTCCCGATCGTTCGATCCAAAGCTCTCTTATGTTGTTGGATTTCCTTAATAACAATGTCTCTTTTCCTGGTTCTGCCGAATATTTGTACGATATTGACAGTTTGGATAATATGGCGGTTTGGGACAATCAAAATCGCGGGATTCAGGTTTTCAACATAAGTACAGGGGAATTATATGTTGTTGAAGAATCAGAGTATTGGTTCAATGCGTTTCCGCGTGTTTACGGACGGTATGTAGTCTGGCAGCTTAATATGGGTTCTTCATCATCCCGCGCTCATATCCTGCTTCATGACCTGACAACTCGCGTCACGATTGATCTTACAGGTGAATCTGATTTGATTCGCTGTACCCCCATAACAACGAATAAGCGTGCTCTGTGGATTGAAGATTGCTCTGTGATCGACAGTCTAAACGGGAAAGGAATACTTATTGCTCAGGACTTGGCGTCCAGCGAACGCACGGTGATCGACCCCAACGATGCCGAAAAAACAAACCCTGATATCGACGAAGATCGACTGGTTTGGACCGATCTGCGCAACGGCGGCCGGGTTCCAGATCGATTGACATTCGTCAACGCCGACATTTACCTCTACGATTTCGCCAAGGATGCCGTTGTTCAACTTACGACGGATGCCTCCAACCAATTTTGGCCGCGCATTCGGGGGCGATGGGTGATCTACCACGACCAGCGCTGGGGAGATGACGACGTCACCGCCTTCGACCTCTGCATATTGGATATCTACAAGGACGATCCGATGTGCGCGGGCGGGACGAAATAACCCCTGGCGCTTAGTTTACGGCAGCGGGTCCTTGTGTCCCGGCTGGCCGGGGAGCCAGCGCTCGGGCGGCATCTGCCCGTCGCCGATCATGAAGGCCAAGAGCTTGACGTTCGGGGCGTAGTTCTCCCACACCGTCGATTCGTTGCAGAAAACGAGCGTGCGCACGTCGCCGTAACGCAACGCGTGAGGGAGGTCGTTGACGCGCGGATAAAAGGCGGCGAAGGTCGCCTCGGCCCAGGGGGCGCGCATCTCGCCGTCGATCGGGCCGAAGATGGGAATGCCCGGCACGGGGCCCTTGCCCTGCTTGACGAACACGAGCGAATCGAGATGCAAAGGCTCCTGCACGCGCCGCGCGCCCAGGCCCGTGTAATAAACCATGCCGAGCGGGTTCGCGCCGAGCATGTAATCGACGGCGAGGCTCATCGCGTCGAACAAATCCTGGCGCAGGCCGGCCGGCAGGTCGCCGAGACGCAACAGCGCCATCCCCACGTCGAGATAGCGTCCCATCGTCGCGCCCTGTCCCCACCCCATGTGTCCGCCGTCGGGACGAGGATTCTTATGGGCATGGGCGCGGAACGTCGTTTCCGTCAGGCGCTGCGCCATCTCGATCAGCCATTTGCGCGAGTTCGCCTTGATCGTCGGGGACGCATACGGGCTGGCCAGGTAGCCCATGAGGTAATCCACCATCGCAAACGCCTGCTGCGGCGCGTGCAGCGCGGAGTGGAAGGAGGAGAAACCGGCCTGGTTGGCGGCGAACTTGTTGAAGGCGCCGTAAGCTCCCATCGACTCCCAGGCGCGCTCGAAATCGTTTTTGTAGCTGGAGTCGCCGGTCAAAAGCAGCATTTCGCCGGCCGCGTAAAGCATGTAGGCCGATGGCGCCTGGCGCTCACGGGCATAGGCGTAAGCCTTTTCGGCGCGCTCCAGAAGCTTGTCGGCGCGCGCGGGATCGTAAGTGCGGACGAGCCGCGACGCCTGGGCGAACAGGGCCGCCGCGTGCGCGGTGATGGTCTGGTGCCGGGCGTAGGTCCAGTAAGAGAGGGGATCGTCGCTGGCCAACTGATAGCCGCCCGGGTGCTGCGAGCTTTCCACGCCGAGCCGCACGCCCCCGTCTTCCTCCTGAAGCTGTTCCCAGGCCGCGACGCCCCAGAGCGCCTCGTCCAGCAGGTCCGGAATGCCGTTGCCGCTCTCGGGGATGGTGAACTGACCGTCCGTGAAGCGCGTCATTTCATACTCGAACGCGCT
Organism: Myxococcales bacterium; assembly: GCA_003598065.1. Classification (GTDB taxonomy): domain Bacteria; phylum Myxococcota_A; class SURF-8; order SURF-8; family SURF-8; genus SURF-8. Next base: position 123,578 of record QZKR01000028.1, read on the forward strand.
CATCAGCAGCATCGCCACGATGATATGGGGCGGGCGCTGGTCGAAATCGCCGGCGTCGTGATAGCCGCCGACGAGCGGACGCTTGCCGACCTTCGGCGTGTCCGCGGGATACTTCTGGCTGAAATCGACTAGTTCCCCCGTGTAGACGAACGGATGGTCGGAAGGCCGGCTCCATTCCGTATAGTCGGACGCAAGATCGCCGCCCCAACGGTTGTGGAACAGCCCGCGCGCCGCCACGTAAAACGTGCGGAAAAAAGCTTCCTCGCTCACGGCCGTCGGCCACGACACGCCCACTCCCGGGATCTGGATGCGGAAACGCAGGTCCGGCGAGGGCGGAATGATCGACAGGTCGATCTGCTTCACCGGACCGCCGGCGTCCGCATCGAAGCTGGAGGCGGTTTGGAGGGGAATGGCGTTGAACGCGAAGGGACGCGGCTTCAACGGATTTTTCGATTCCACAAGAATGTTCGCTTCTTCCGGGAAAGCGCTCAGATCCAGCGGCCCTCCGTCGCCCAGGTGGCCGTACACGTAGGCATAGCGCCGCGCGGCGCGCGGATTGTAGCCGACCTGGTTCAACTGGATGACCGGCGTCTCCAGGTAGCGGTCCGACACGGGAAGGATGAAGCGGACTCCTTCCGGTCCCTCGACGTACAGGATTTCAAGGCTGCCGACGGGCTCGGCAAGCACAAGGAAAATGGTGTGATCGACGTCGAGCCTGGCGTTATCGTAAGGCTTTCCCCAACCGACCTCGTAAACCGGCGCGCCGACGGGAACCGAGCGGCGATAGGCCCGCTTGACGGAGATCGGCGTGACCGCGTCCTGGCGGCGGACTTTCCATGTCCCTTCTTCCCAGGCCTTGCCGTCGCCGTTGGCCAGCGTGACGCCGAGAACGTCGGGTGCGTAAAGATGCGCTTCACGGACGGGATTGTCCAGGGCGGCGCGCGGTCCGCCCAGCGTGCGGGCGTGCAGATCGGCGACGTAGAGTTTGTCGTCTCCGGCGATCTCCATGCGGATGAACACGTCGGCGGCCGGGGCGAGATTGTCCAGATACAGCATGCTGCCCGCTTTGCGCGCGGTATAGAGCACCTGCGGCGGTTTGGGCTTGCGCGTCGTGGTGAACGGCTCGGGAGAGAGGCGGACGGAGATCGCCCGCGGCGCGAACGACGCCGACCACTGAATTTGCACGCGGCTTGAAGACGCGTCCACGACGCGGGCTCTCAGGCCCGGCGCGTCCTTGGCCTCCAGGCAGGAGTATAAAAGTGCGAAGGCAAGCGCGAACAGCGCGATTTTATATATGGACCGCCTTTTGGGCATGGCTGTTTCCCCTCTCCGTGACATAAAAGCCTTGGCCGCAGTGTGGCATAGCCAAAAAGCGTTTACAAGCAACCTGGTCATGCCAGTGGACTATGCCAGCATCAATCGGACGCTGGCGATCGCGAACGGCATGGATACGATCGTGCGGCCCTCGACGATCTCCAGGGCGGCGAGATCGCGTTCGAGAGCGTCGCACAGCCAGGCGCGCCGGATCGCACGGCCTCGCCAGCCGATCGTCGCCGATGTTCCAAACGGAGCGAAGGAGGTGAGGCGCAGAACGATCCCCTCGCCCCGCTCGGCCGTTTTGACCGCCGAGACGACGACGTCGTCGCGGTTCGTTTCGATCAGCGAATCCGCCAGGGCGTCCGTGTCGGGCGCGCCCGGGTCGAGCCATGCCGGACGCAGCGCCTTCTCCGCCAGCAGAGGCAGCTTGTTGTCGCGCCAGTCGCCGGCCGGCGTGAGCCAGACGGCATAATCGAGCGCCTGTTCGTCGTTATCGAAACCGGACGCCGGGTGGGACATGAGCGGAACGAACCAGAAGGCGCGCTCGCGCGGGGCGTTGCGCAGCGCCACCCACTGGATGACGCCGGTGGAATCGGCCGAAACGCTGGCCGGGCTGTAGAGCGCCACCGCTATCCCGCGCCCCGAGGCCGAATCGCGAACGTGCAGGAAGTTCTTGGCCGCCCAGAAGGTGGGCTCGAAAATCTTTGTCAGCGGCCGGTCCACCACGCCGCCGGGAACGCCCATTTGCAGCGATCGGGGCGCGAAGCCCGTCGAGAAGCCGACGGTGATCGTGCGCCGCAGGCCGACCTGAGCGTTGACGCGCATGCGCACGATCGGCGAGTCGTTTCTGAACCACAGCCGGCGAAGAAGGGGACGCTTATCCAACATGGAGCAGATCTGCACTTCGAGCAGGCCGTTTCGTTCACTGGCGCTGATCGCGGCGGTGCATAGGTTGGCGCGGTTGCGGACGCGGAACGATCCGCCGTTGAACTCGTGGCCCATGCGCCACAATCCGCCCGAATCGCTGTAAACCAGGGCGTCGTTGCCGGGCCCGGCCAGCCAGTTGGCGCCGCTCGGCCCGCTGGCCCAGCGGGTGATGCAGCCGCCGGCTTTTTCGTCGATTTCCATTCGGTAGAAGGCCGATTCGATTTCCAGCCGTCCTTCCGAAAGCGCCCACCGCGGAGGAGTCGCCCCGGCGGCGAGAGGCGGAGTCGGGCAAGCCGGCAGGGCGCGCCAGATTGCGGATTCCACCTGTTTCTCCGTTTCCAGAAGCCAGCTTTTCTGCTCCTTTTTGAAGACGCGGTCGGAGGATGTGCCGGTGATGAAATCGTGATGGTTGCTGACGACCACCGTGTCCCAGGCCCGCGTCAGGTTGGCGAGAACGTCTTGTGCCGCTTCGATTTGCTTCGGGTCCGCCAGTTGGAAAAGCTTCTCGGCTCTGATCAGGTCGAGCGTGAGGCGCTTGCAGCGCCGTTTGAGGCCGGGTCTGGCGGCATAGAAGCCCATCCAGTAGGGATTGGCGTCGAGCGCCAGCACGGGCAGGCGGTCGGCGTAACAGGATACCAGTTCAAGGTAGTCGTTCAGGGAAGCGAGCGCGGCCCAGATGCCGGTGTCCGGATATCGGAGCCGATTGTACCGTTCCAGCAGGCCGAGCAGCCCTTTGATCGGCGCGTTGAAATCCATGCCGATCGGACAGAAAAAGTACGGCGTGCGGGAGAGGGGCGAAAGCTGCCGCACGAATTTCTTGATTCGCCGCGCCACATGCCTTTCGGAGCGGAGGGGAATGCCGAAGAGAAGGCCCATCCACTTGACGGGACCGAGATAAACCAGGTTGTCGCCCTGAAAGTAAGTGAAAGGATTCCAGTGGCAGAGCACCTCGGACCCGTCCGGCCCGCGCCAGACGAAATCGAGCGTCTTCAACTCGCATTGCAGCAGCCAGGCGCTCGATCCGGGGCGTGGGTAGTAGCTGGGAAGCCGGAAGTCCGTGGCGGGAAAATTCATCCCGTCGATGCGCGTGATCGCGGCGTATCGCATTCCCGCCGCCCGCAAAATGGAGGGCACGGCCGGCGAATGGCCGAAATTGTCGGGAAAATAGGCGAGCCGCGGCTCCTGGGTCATGCCGTTTTGGCGCAGCCACTGCTGGCCGTTGAGATAATCGCGCAGGATGGCCTCGGTTTCGGGAAGCGTCGTATCGGGAGTGGTGACGGCGCTGCCCGTCAGGCGCAGCCGTCCCTCGTTGACCAGCTTTTGCAGTTTCGCCCGCTTGTCCGGGTAGCGTTCCCAGTAGATTTTGAGGAAAAACAGGCATTCCACCGAGAAAACGCGCGAGGGTTCCTGTTCCAGTTCGATCAACGCCCGGTCGAGGATGCGGCGGATTCGCAGCTTGAAATATTCCTCGGAGGTGAAAAGCCAGTTCGGGTCCCAGTGGCTGGTTTCACCGAACACCAGAACCTGTTTGGCCTCGGCCGGAATGCCCAGGCGGCGTCGCAACTGGGATTCGTTTGTCTCAGATTCCACCTGACCTCCTTAGCCCGGACCGCTCACCCGCATGGATGAAATTTACCAAGTCGGGAATCCTGTTGCAAACGCTTCCCTGTCGCGTCGCGCTCCGACAACGGCGTTCCTCATGCGGTCTCGACACGCGAGCCGCCGTGTTTGTCCGCGGGATCGTCTTCCGCCAGCCTGGACTCGTGGTCCAGCTTGTAGCTTCTCCCGCGCCATTCCACCTCGCGCCGCCAATAAACGTTTGCGAAGACCAGCGGCGCCATCAGCAGCAAGAGCGACGACACCCACCAGTGCCGGATTTTCAGCGGCGAACCTCCGTGGGCGCGGTGGAGATTGTTGATGCTGGCCGAAACGGCCAGGATGATCGGAGCGGCGCATGCCGCTGGCAGCCAAAAGCCCAGGATGCCGCCGGCGAGCAGGCCGACGACGCCGAGCCAGAGAATGACGCCGTGCGCGATGGCCGGAAGCTTGAACGACCAATCCGGCAGACCGGAGCGGGAAAAGGCGATCCAGCGGACGTAGATTCGCCAGAACTCGCCGAACGACAATCCTTCCTGAATGATGGGAACCGCCCCGGGCGAAACCAGATTGCTCAAGCCCGCCGCCCTGATCCTGGCGCCCAGATACATGTCGTCCACAAATTGCCCCGTCGCGCTTTCCAGTCCGCCGATGGCCGCCAGGGATTCGCGTTTCAAGACCATGAACTGTCCCATGATGAACGACAGTTCGCCGTTGTTCCTGGCCGCCGTGAGGGCGGCGACCGAGCCGTAAAGGCCGTTGAGCAGCAAGGCGTATCCGGCGTCGCCGACGGTTTTGGGCGGCGTCGTCACGACGACGGGAGCGAAGGCGGACCCGGCTTTAGGCGAACTCAACAGCATTTCGACAAGACGGGCGAGAGATTCCCTGCCCGGCCGGGTGTCCGAATCCGCAAACGCGATCAGCTCGCCGCGCGCCTGGGACAGCCCGGCGATCATGGCGTTCAGTTTGCCGGTTCGTCCCTCCGGCGGTTCGCCGCAAAAAATCACTTTCGCGGTCCCCGGTCGGCCCGACTCGCGGTGGCGCTCAACGACCTCCAGCGCCAGCGGGTAGGCAGGCTCGTTCGGGCCGTCGAAAACGAAAATCGTCTCCACCGGTCCGGGATAGCCGGAATCCAGGGCCGCTTCCAGATTCTGCCGCGCCTGAGAATCAAGCCCCTTGATCGGCCGAATGACCGACACGGCGGGGTAGTGCGACAGTCGTTTGGGACGCTGGCCAGCGGCCGCGGCGCGGCTGAGTAGGCGATGCGACCACCAGACCTGCGCGAGGACGATCGCCGCGAAAAGGACGGTTAAAGTTTCGAAAGACATCGGGATTCCCCTTTCTTTTCCAAACTGAACAGGGATCGGATGTCATCGAACACGGCCGGCATCTCTTTGATCGTGTTGGGGCGGACCAGCCACTGGGGAATCCAGCCTCCCATGTCGATCGTCATCTGATAGCGCGCCACGGTGCCCTTGCCGGAGGCATCGGGCGTCAATTGCCAGCTCCCCTCGTTGTGTTTGACGCGCACCACCTCGGCCTTTTCCTTCGGACCTAGATTGGTGACCGCTTTGTATATCACCCAACTCGTGTCGGCGTTTGTCCCCCACTTCACAAACAGGGTGTAGTCGCGGTCGTTGACGAACGGCAGGTTCAGCCGCTGGTAAACAAGCAGCCAGTTGTCGCCGCACTTGAGGACGCGACTCTCCGAGATGCGTTTAATGGCCCCGACCTGGCCTTCGTAATCAAGGATGACTCTAAGAACTCGGGCGGGGGGAAACTCGAAATGGCTTTCCGCCGCCAGGCGGATTTCCGTCTGGGAATTCTTATCGTAGACTTTTACGTTGCGGTCGTCGCTGATCAGCTGGAAACCGGCATCTTCCAGGCTCTGGGGCAGGGGCGTCAGTTCGGCGGCCAGACCGGTCGAGCCCGAACCCATCGACATCGCGGCCATGAGCGCGAAAAGCAGTTGTCTCAATGATGGCGACTCTAAAAACACACCCATTACCCGCCGTTGTTTGCTTGCTCGCGCTCACGCCGCGGCCTTCCGTCCCTTTATCCCGTGGCTCCAGACCCTCTACGTCAGACGAGATAGCCATTTTTTTTATTCCTTCCGGCCCGAAGCGGCGCAAGTCGAAACCGGCGAACCGGAAAACCGGAAAATGCGGTTGCAAAATTATTCGCAAAATTTATCTTGACAAGGTGCGTCATACTCGTATAATCCCCCCCCGTTCAACCGTCAGAGCCTGGCGCGAAGGCAACAAGTCCGCCCGCGCGCCGATGAAATGAAGGAGGCGACCATGGTCCGCGCATACGTGCTTTTGGAAGTAGCCCAGTCGAAGACGCAGAAAGTGCTCAACGAACTGACGAAGATGGGGTTCGTGAAGCAGTTCGACGCGATCACCGGCAACTACGACATCATCGCCCACATCGAGGGTCTCGACCAGAACGACCTCGGCAAGATGGTGGCCACGCAGATCGCGCCGCTGGACGGCGTGGAACGCACGGTCACTTACCCCGTCATCGAATTTTAGTCCGGCGCCCTGCCTGACGCCGCGCGAACGGCGGAACAGGGGAGGGCGGTTGTGGGTTTCGAGACGGCCGGGGGCGGTTCACCGAGAAATCGGTTGGAGCGTCTTGAAGCCGAAAACGCGCAAGGTGTTCAGATGCAAACCGCGACAATCGTCGCGGTTTTTGCATTCCTGGCAGCGGCGGGAAGCGGCGTGGTAGTCGAAGCGGATGTAGTCGCGCGTGTAGCCACTCATGTCGATTCGCCCGTCGGCGGCCAGCGCCGACAAGCGCAGCGTCGGAGGATCGGCCTCGACGAGCGGATGGATGCATTCCGGCACGCCGCGCGAGCGGACGGCCGTCTCCCGCCAGTCGGCGAAAAACGCCGCCGGTTCGACGAGGGTCGCCGTGGCCTCGGTGAGCGTTTCGACGCTTGGATAGGCCAGCACGACGTCCGATCTTCCCGCGAGCGCGGATTTCAAGCGCATCAGCTCCGGCTCGGTTGTTTTCGTGACCGTGATTTCCAGTTCGAACGGCAGCCGGGACAACGTTTCGATCGACTCCGGGGCGGAGGCGACGAGACGACGGAGACCATGGGCGCGCAAACGGTCGGGCGTCGTTTCCCAAATTTTCAGGAAAACCGTCCAATCGTCGAGTTCCAGCGCGCCCGCGCCCGGCAAGCGGCCTGAATCGAGCCACAACAGCGCGGCGGCGACGTTTTGCGCCCTCAGCCGCCAGGAGGTGAGGTGATTTTTGGCCAGAATCGCCTGCAACGTTTCCGGCCCGACGGCCGGCTGCTCGCGCAGATCGATTTCGAGGCAGGCATAAGCGTCCGACGCCAGTTGCTCGCCGAGGGCGTAGAGCGTCTGGCAATAGTCCTGCAAAAAGCAAAAGGCGCAGCGTTCGCCGGCGCACTGCAGTTTCTCGCCCCGCTCCGTGAAGCGCTCGAATTCCTCGCGCCGGCCGCGCATCTCGTCGAACAGCTTGTGCGGGTCCTGGATCAAATGCTCGATCCCTTCGAGATAGGCCACGGGGAAGCGGTTGGTCCAGATGTAGTTGCCGGGCGCGGCGGCGCGCTTGAAGGCGCGGTTGAGATAGGGGAACGCCTCATCGACGTCGTAGAACAGCCAGGCGCGGTTTTCCGGCCTCCAGGCCCGGCCGAAGGGAACGATCTGCAACAGGTCGAATTCGTGAATGCCGAGGCGCATGTAGAAATCGAGGATGTCGTCGAGGGCTTTGTAATTCAGGCCGTTAATGACGACGTCCACGTTGACCACGATGCGGCCGTCCTTCAGCAGGTTTGTCATGCCGCGCAGCGCCTGGGCGAAACCGCCGGGGATGCCGGTCAGCGTGTCGTGCAGTTCCGACGTGTGACCGTGCATGGAGAAGGTGACCTCGCTTAGGCCTGCCGCGGCGGCCTGCAAGGCGAAGGGCTGGTAGGCGAACATCCGGCCGTTGGTGATGGTTTGAATCCAGGCGTAGCCGGTTTTCTTCCCATGAGCCACGAAATCGATGAACTGCGGATGGATCGAGGCTTCGCCGCCGGAGAGGATCAGCCGCGCGCCCGGCTGAAAGCCGGCCTCGATGTCGGCCCGCACCTCGGCCTCCCGTCGATGTCCGAAGTTCGGCGCGTCGCCGTCAAGGCAGAAGGTGCAATGATTGTTGCAGGCGTAAGTCGTGCGCACCCAGTGGCGGTGCTGGTGGACGGCCGCTTCCTTGGTTTGGGCCGTGCTGTCCAGGGCGGGCGGCGCGCCCGCCGCCTGTCGCTCAGACATGGGCTTTCGTCTTGCGCGGAATGAATTCGCTCCAGCCGTAGGCCTCGGGGTACTCCTTCCACGGCCCTTCGCATTCGTCGAAGTAGGCGCACTCGCCGCAGTTCGGGCCTTTGGCCTTGCCCTCGGTCCAGCGGTACTCCGTATAGTCGTCCACCACCCAGTCGGCGTCGATGATCTTGGTGTGCGGGATGTAGCGCTCGGCGACGTTGGCTTCGAAGCCTTCCATGAAACAATAGGGAATCGCCTCGGTCATCACGCGGCAGCCGGCCTGAATGCCGATCTGCAGGGCGCGCTTGAGGTAGGGTTCGATCAGCGACTTGCGCGGCACCATCATTTCGAAGTTCTTCCCTGCCGAGCCCAAGGCGTGGACGAAGGCGAACTGGAACTGATCGACCTTCAAAGCCACGAATAGCCGAGCCGTTTCGGGGAGATGGCGGTAGTTGGGGCGGGTGATGACCGAGTTCATGATGACGATCTGTCCCATCTCCTTCAGGTTCCTGATGCCCATGACGGTCTGCTTGAAAGCGCCGGCGGCGTTGACCAGATAGTCGTGAATCTCCGGGCGCGGGCCGTGGATGGCGGGCGAAAATTCGTTCGCCCCGGCCCGGACGATCGTTTCGCAGTATTTTTTCGAGGCGAAGGCGCGGCCGTTGGTCTGCACCTGAACGCGGGCGAAACCCAAGGAAGCGGCATGGCGCACGAGTTCGGGGAAATCGGGCCGGATCGTCACCTCGCCCCCCGTAAAGACGATGCTGTCCGTCTCCCGCCGGGCGTCGCCGAGGATTTTCTTCACTTCTTCCGTTGTCTTATTGGGGTAGTGGTAACGTTTGTCGCCCTGGACGCAGAAGAAGCACTTATTGTTGCAGTCGAAGCCTATTTTGATGTCAATGCGCTGCATGATCGCTCTCGTTTTGACGATAGAACGCCGTCGAATGGCCTGCGGCGTCGTTCGTCGGGGCCATTCCCGGCCATCATAGTGCTCTCCCAAGCCCTTGGCAAGGAAGGGCGGCAGTTTTGCCAGCGCACGACGGCTTGACACCATCCTCGCCTTTGGCCACACTGAGTCCGGCTCAACACCCAGCGCGAAAGGCGCCCATGCAGTTCAACCCGTCGCTCGTAAAAAAAATTCAGGCCGCTTCGGTCGTCTCGTTCGACGTTTTCGACACGGCGATTCTGCGGGCCGTTGCGCGCCCGCGCGATGCGTTCATGCTCGTGGAGGATGAGGCGGTGGTCCGTTTCGGCGAAATCGTGCGCGGCTTCGCCGACGCGCGGCCTACGGCGGAAAAACAGGTGAAGGACGCCGCCGGGCGGACTAACGGCGCGCGCGAGGCGACCCTGGAGGAAATCTATGCCGGCCTGGCCGCCTGGCGGCGATTGCCGGATAATATTCTAAACTCCTTGAAGGAAATGGAAATCGACGCCGAACTTCGCCTGGCCCGCCCGAACCCCAATGCACTCGAACTCTATGAACATTGCCGAAAGCTTGGCAAGCGGCTGGTTTTTTTATCCGATATGTACCTTCCTCCCGCCGCCGTCGGGCAATTGCTCGCCGCCTGCGGCTATGCGGGCTGGGAACGGCTGTTCGTCTCCAACGAACACGGCGTCAGCAAGCGCGACGGCCGCTTGTTCGGGATCGCCTGCGACGGGCTCGGCATTGCGCCGCGCGACATGCTGCACGTCGGCGACGACGAACTCTCCGACGTCGAACGGGCGAAGGAAGCGGGAGTCGTCGTCCACCCGTGGCCACGCGCAAGACTGAGCGCCGAACGGTTCGGCGCGATCAGCGCGGACGCGCCGACAACGGCCGGCGAAGCCGTCGCCAGCGGCCTCGTCAACGCTTCGCTCTACGTCTCCCCCGACCTTTCCGACCAGACGACCGCCGACGATTTCTGGCGCCGTTTCGGTTACGAGACCGTCGGCCCGCTTTATCTGGGTTTCGGCCTTTGGCTCGCCGACCGGCTCGCCGCCGACGGCGTCGCGCGCGTTTACTTTTTGTCCCGCGACGGGTGGATCATGGAGCGCGTCTACCGCCTGCTTCGCGAACGCCGGCCGGAACTGCCCGAGCCGCGCTATCTCGCCGTGTCGCGTCATGCCTTGGCCTTCGCCCGACTCGCCGCTCGCGACGAGGAAGCGCTGGCTTTCTTCGCCCGCGACTCGGAACGCCGTTCCGTCGGTCATTACCTGCGCCGCGTCGGCCTCGACCCCGTTGCGCACATCGATGCCGTCCGCCGCTCCGGCTTCGACGACGCCGATTTCATCGTCGAGCCGCGCCGCGAAGGTAAACGCATTCGCCGTCTGCTCGACGATCTGTTCGAAGCCATTCGGCCGCGCGCCGAACACGAGCATGCGCTGGCCGCGCGCTACCTCCGGCAAATGGGTCTACTGGACTCCGGCCGACCGGCGGTCGTTGACATCGGCTGGCAAGGCGGCATGCAGGACGCCCTGGAAAAATTCATGCGTTCGCTCGGCGCGCCCTCCCGGCTGCGCGGCTACTACCTGGGAACCTTCGCCGAGGCGGCGGCGTCCGAACGCCGCGGCGAGGGAAAAGCGGGATTTCTTTGCGACTTCGGCAGGCCGGCCGCCGTGCGGGCGACCATCCTCAAGAGCGTGCCGCTCTTCGAATTTCTGCACAGCGCGCCGCACGGCAGCATCGCCGGTTACCTGGACAGCGACGGGGAAGCCACGCCGCGCCATGCCGATAATTTTCTGCATGAGCAATGGGCGCTTGCCGAACAAATGCAGGCCGGGGCGTTAGCCTTCATCGCCGATTTCCTGGAGGTGAAAGCTCACTTTCGGACCTTGACGTTGTCGCGCGAAGCGGCGTTCGCACCGATCGAGCAAGTCATCGCTCGACCGACCCTGCTCGAAGCGAAGAAACTCGGCGATATCCGGCATGTCGATAGTTTTGACGACCCCTCTTCGGCGCGATTTCTCGCCCGGCCGCCGGCTTTCCCCGCCATCCTCAATCCCAAGGGGCTGCGCCGCGCCTACCTGCAAAGCCTTTGGCGGCCCGGGTTTATCCGCCGGCTCGCCGCGTTGGGCGGGCCGATTGTTCATGCCCGCCGCAGATTCCCTGGAATATTTTAAATCCGCTTGCAATCCAATGAGTTTCATGCAACTTTACCTGCGATTCGGAGGTCTAAATGCGTTGTTGGATGGGGCTTTTCGCGGCATTTGCGTCGTCGATCCGCTCCCTTGCAGGATAAACGCCTCACGGCCCACGAGTGACCACCGAGCATGACATCAACCCCACAACCGCCCGCCGTCGATCCTTCTCCGGCAAGACCCGCCGCCGATAAGTGGCTCGTCCTGCACAGCCTGTCGGGCACGTTCCGCATGGCGACGCAGCTGGCGACGATGATCGTCTTCGTGCCGATCATCATCCGTTACGTCGGCGAGGAAAAGTACGGCGTCTGGACGCTGGCCATGGCGATCGTCGGCGTGCTCGCCTTTCTGGAGTTCGGGCTCGTCCAGGCCACCAATCGCTTCCTTTCGGCCATCGATCATCGTCTTGAACCCGCCGCCTTCGGCGACATGGCCTGCACGACCTTCTGGCTGACGTTCTTCTCCGGACTCGCCGTTCTCGCCATCGGCCTGCCCTTCTCCGGCGACATCGCCGAATTGCTCGATATTCCCCGTCCGATGCACGAGGAGGCGGGATTCGTCATCGCCCTCATCATCTGGCGTTTCGCGCTTTCCGTGCCCTTGCGGCAATTCAACACGCTGCTGATTTCACAGCGGCTTATGGCCCGCGCCCATCTGACGCAAGGATTCATAACCCTCGTCTACTTCGGCGCGGGCTGGGTCATGCTCAACCTCGGCTGGGGCCTGGTCGGTCTGGCCTGGGCCTTTCTCGCCACCTTGGTCCTCGAACACGCAATCTACCTCGACATGAGCCGCGCCGTATTGCCGCTTTCCACCTATTCGCCCCGGCGCTTCAAGGTCCGCCTCGTGCCGAAGATCGTCGAATTTTCCCTTTTCGCCTGGCTCGGCCAGGCGGTGAACGTCGTTTTCATGCGCGCGGGCGTGTTTCTGGTGCAGCTTACCGCCGGGTTGGTGGCCACCGGCGCTTTCGGTGTAGCCAATCGGCTGATTTTGGTGAGCCAGGAACTCGCCTCGCAGGTCGTTTTCGCCGGCGGACCGAAAGTGGCGAAGCTCGCCGCTTCGGGCGAAACGCGGCGGGATTCGGGCTGGCTGACCTTGGCGTTGGCGCGCCGCGCCCTGCTCCTCTCCGGCCCGCTCGCCGCCGTGGCCGTGCCGCTGGGCGGCGTGTTTCTGCGCGGCTGGATCGGCGGCGAGATGGCCGAGGTCGCCGCCGCGCCGCTGGCGATCCTTGCCGTCGATGTCGCCTTGAGCGTGCCGACCTTGACCGCCAACAATTCGCTGACGCTCTCCGGCGAGCATCGCTGGGTCAACCTCTGGTCGATCATTATTGCAGCGACTTACCTGCCGCTGGCGTATGCGGGCGGACTGTGGTTCGGCGTGACGGGCGTGGCCACGGCGAGCCTGGTGGTGACGGTGGTCGTAGGCATGCCGATTTTCCTGCCCCGCCTGACGCGGCAAACCGGATTGAACGTGGGGTTATGGTGGTCGGCGGTCTACGCGCGCCACATGCTGCCGTTTCTCGTCGGCCTCGCCTTCGCATACGTCGCCGCCGTGTTTACGATGCGCGTCATCCCGCCAAGCCGCTGGTGGATGGCGGCCGCCGCGGCGTTCGGCTTGCTCGCGGTTCTGGCGTATTTGGGGACTTACTTCTTCATCACCGCTCCGGTCGAGGAGCGCGGTTGGGCCCGCGACCTTTGGAAAAAAGCGATCGCGCGGCTGGGGCTTTGAACTTTTTTTCGCCGCCCAGGCGGAGCGAGGAGCATGGACGATTTGAGCGTCATCCGGCTGGACGCGGAGGCCGATTGGGAGGCCGTTCGCGGCCGTCTGCTCGCCCTGGAGGCGGCGGCGGACCCGGACGTTTACGCCAACTGGGCCTTCCAGCGCGCCGTGTGGCGCGCCCAGGCCGATGGCCGACCGGCCTACCTCGCGGTTCAGGAGGATACGTCCGGTTGGCGAGGCGCGGCCTTCTTTATGGCGGCGAAAGAAAAGCGCGGCGGGCTGCCCGTCACGGTGCTGCGCTCGCTGGACTTCGCCGTGATGAAAATGGCTCCGTCCATCGCGCGCCGGGGCGAAGCCGCCGCGTTCGCCGAAACGCTTGCGGCTCACCGCGCCACATTGCGGCGGAAGACGGGAGCAAGCCTCGTCAGTCTGCACAAGCTGGCGGCCCCCTCCGCCGCGCCTCTCGTCGCGGCGCTCGCCCGGCAGGGCGTCCCGCATCGCGTCGCCCCGTTCAACAAAAGCTATCAGGTCGCGCTGACAGACGATTTCGAGGCCTACTGGCAGACAAAGGCGCGCAAGTCGCGCTACAACATCCGCCGCTCGGCGCGGCTCCTGGAGGAAGAACTGGGCGCGCCGCCGTCGATTCTGCGCGCCCGCGGCGAGCGCAGCGAGTCGAAGAATTTTGACGACCTCTGGCGGCGCTTCAAGGAACTTCGGGCGCAATCCTGGCAGATGCAGACGGCCGTGGAGACGGACCCCCGCTATGCGGAACGCCTGGAGAGTTTTTTCACCGACGCCATGAACGACTGGGGACGCCGAGGCTGGCTCGATCTGTCGCTGCTCGTCTGCGGCGAGCGCGTCGTCGCCGGTCAGATCAACGCCGTGACCGACGGCGTGCAATGGGTGATCCTCCTCGCCTACGACCAGTCATTGGCCCGTCTCTCTCCCGGCCGCGTGCTGATGTGGATGCAGTTGGAGGACGGCCACGCGCGCGGCGACCGGGCGGCCGTGCTCGGCGGCGCGTCGGAGGAAGGCAAGGCGTTCTGGGCCAACAGCATCGAAACTACGTTGACCGTCGAATGGTCGCTCGGCGGCCTGTCGGGCGCGTCGTGGGCCTTGCGCCAGCGGCTGAAGCGACGCCCATGAACGAGGGAGCGCAACTGTGAGCAGGCAATCCGAAACCGCCACCCACGTTGAAACTCGGCTCGCCGGGAGCGGCAAACGTTGGCGCATGGACGTGCGGCCGCTCAACGGCGAAACCGACTGGCGGAACTGCCGCGCCGAAGTGGAGGCGCTGGAGCCCGCCGTCGCGCCGAACCCCTGGGCCACCTGGCACCATCTGCACCTCGCCTGGCGGCTTGCATTCCCGTCCGCGAAATGCTGGCTCGTCATGCTCAACAGCCACGACGGCCCCGTCGCCGCCGGCATCTTCCGCGAGGAGGAAAGCCGCCGCTCCATTAAAACCGTCAAGACGCTGCGCACCCTCGACTGGTCGACCTCGAATCTGCCGCCGCTCATCGTGACCCCGGAGCGCGCGGCGGCGGCCTACTGCGCGCTTGTCCGACGCGCCGGGCAGTTGCATCGCACAACCGGCGCCGAATTGTTCTGCCTGCACCAACAGACGGAATCCCACGCCGATTCGCTCTGCATGGCGCTCGCCGAGGCCGGTCTGCCATTTCGCCGCCTCCAGACAAGCGCCAGCCAGATCATCGAAACCGGCCCTTTCAAAGCGGAGAATCCGCGCAATAAATCCCGCAACGTCCGCCGCAATGAAGGCAAGTTGTGCGACGCTTACAAAACCTCCCCCGTGCTGTTCCGTACGCGGGGCCAGGTGTACGAAACAGCGGCTCAGGAAGGCATCTGGGACGATCTGGACCGGCTCTGGCGGCAATCGTGGCAAAACGCCTACCTCGAATCGCTCGAACCGGGCGCGGGCGCGAAAAGCTTCGCTTATTTTTACGAAAGTCTGAAAGAATGGAGCCGCCGCCAATGGCTCGACATCGCCGCGTTGAAACTCGGTCCACGCGTGATCGCGATATACATCAACCTGGCGATCGAGGGCAAGGTGTGGCTCCTGCTCACGCTCTACGATCAGCAACTCGAAACCTACGGAGTCGGTTCGATCAACCTCTACAAAATGCTCGTTGACAGCACGGCGCGCGGCGACCGCGAACTCGATTTCGGCGGCGAGGCGACGGAATGGAAGCGTCGCTGGTCAACGACGGAGCGGCCGGTTTATCAGATCGAGTTCGCTCTGGGGGGTCCTTTCGGCCGTCTCTG
>QZKR01000031.1 GCA_003598065.1 Myxococcales bacterium
CGAAAGCGGGGGTCCAGAACTCATTGATACCAGACTGGATTCCCGCCTTCGCGGGAATGACGAACATCGGCTCCTTCATCTACTGGGATAGGCGCTAAGGCTGGAAAGTCTTTTCGCTGTTCTCAGAAGTAATAATGGAAGCCGAAACCGCCGAGGAGGTTGTCGCCGCTGATGCCGAAGGCGACGCCCTGCTGGAAACGGAGGTTGAGGCCGAACTCGACGTTCAAGGCGAAATCGTCGGTGAGAAACACTTCCGGCGTGAAGCCGAGGGCGAAGGCGAAACCGAAATCGCTGTGGTACGGGCCCTCCGGGCGCTTCAACGTGACGCTTTCCTTGCGCATGTGCAGCGTGGCGAACGCGCCGAGGTTGGCTTTGTCGCCCTTCACGAAGTTGTAGATGCCTTTGAAATCGAGGCTGAACGCCCAGATGCCGCCGTCGTCGTTGTAGACGTTCTGCGTCGCTTCGCCCGTCGCGTAGAGGAAGCCGAGCACGCCGGCGATCGCCCAGTCGTTGTCGATCCAATACTTTAAGGATAGGCCGAGCGTCGGCGCATTGAGCGAGTTCGGCGATGCGGGAATCGCCCCGCCGGCCAGGGTCGCGGCGGTCATCGTGTTGTCGAGCCCCAGGCCGAAGCGACCCGCCACGTCTTTGGCCTCTGCCGCCGACGAAGCGAACAATAATCCGAGCGCGACCAGTACAAGAACGCTATTACGAACGGAATTCATCGTTAACTCCGGAGTTTAGAGCCTCAACCGAGGGCCGGAATATAGCTTGCCCTTGCAGCGTTTGCAAAGAAAATTTTCCGGGAGGTCAAGCCGCCCGTTTGGAACGGACGCAAACAATCAACAGACCTGTTCGTCGTCAATGGTTTCGTCGCTAATTACCTCGGATACCGGCAACTCGACAAGGAACACGGAATACCCTTCTTCGCGCAGGTATCGGATGCGTCCTCCCATGTCGGTGACAATCTGCTGGGCGAGCGCCAGGCCCAGGCCCGTGCCTTCCGGCTTGGTCGAGAAAAACGGCTCGAAGATCCGATCCGCCACCGTCTCCGGCACGCCCGGGCCGGTGTCGCGCACCATGAGCCGATGGTGTTCGGCGTCGCTCTCCGTTTTCAGTTCCAGCGCGCCGCCCTCTCCCATCGCTTCGATGGCGTTCTTTATCAGATTATGAACCACCTGGACAAACTGGTTTTCGTCGCCGCGCACGATCGGATCTTCGTCGGCGAGATCGAGGCGGAGCGAAATTCCCTTTTGATTCATTTCGGCGCGATAAAACTCGCCGAGATTGGTGAGAATGCGGTTCAAATTGAGCCGGCCGGTTTTCGACGCCGGCATCTTGGCGAACTTCAGATAGTCCTCGGTGATCGCGTGCAGCCGCTCGACCTCGCGGATGATCGACTGCAGCAGCGGCCGAATCGCCTCCAACGCCGGCTTCTCGACATCCAATTCCTCTTGCAGCATTTCGGTGTTGAGAGCGATCGAGGAAAGCGGATTGCGGACCTCATGCGTGATTTTCGCCGCGATGCGTCCTACGGCCGCGAGACGTTCCGTTTTCAACAGGCTGTCTTCCAGCCGCACGGCGTCGGTGACGTCCTCCCCTAAAATCAGCAATCCCTTCACTTGCTCGCCGTCCAGAAACGGCACGGCAGTGAATGTAACCAACCGCTCTTCGCCGTCGGTGCGGCGTACTTTCAACGTTTCGCGGCGCAAGGTCACTTTCTCGGCAAGCACTTTCGCCACGTTGAGCGCCTCGCCCAGGCTTCCATGCGCGAGCGGCAGATCCGAGACGGGCCGGCCGATGAAATCGTCGAGTTCGCGCCCCCAAACATGCCTTGCCGCCAGATTGACCGTCGTCAATCGTTTCTGGACGTCGGCGACCAGCACCGGCAAGGAAAGATTATTGATGATGTTTTCGTAGTGCAGCTTCAGCGTGTTCAACTCGCGATTCGACAGTTCCAGTTCCTCCGCCTGGCGCGTAAGCTGGCGGTCGCGCTGGATGAAGGAAAACCGCATGCGCTCGAATTCCTCGGCCAGCGCGCCCATTTCGTCGCCGGAGCGGATGGAGATGGACGTGCGATACTCGCCCTGCCCCATTGCCTGAGCCGCTTCCGTCAGTCTCCGAAGGGGTTTGAGAAGAAAGCCGGACACCGTGGCGAGAGCGATGGCCGCCGCCAGCGCGCCGGCCGAAAGAATGATCCCGGCCCAGGTGGCCCGGTCCCCTTGCGATTCCAGACCTTGAAACGTGTTCGACAGGGCGTCGTCCATTTTCAGAGACAGCACCTTGGTTTCTCGATCGATCGTATGTTCGAGATCCTTGATTTCCGAAATGGCTGTTCTAGTATCAGCCTCAGGTTGATTGAGCAGTTCGAGGAGTTGCTGCGTTTTGGTTTGATGCTGCTCCTGAAGCCTGGCGATGGAAGCCAGCTTCTCCCGGGCGTCGGTAAAAAACGAACGCCCCTCCTCACTCGCCGTAACCAGCGCCAGCTTGTCGCAATGAGCCAGTCCTTGGACGATGTGCTGTCTCACGAGACGGGGATAGTAATCCGAAAGCAGGCGCGTACCCACGCTTCGCGCCTGGGGCTCCGAAAGCTCCAGGATGCGGGCGACATTGGCCTGCTGATTTTTCTGCGCGGCGTCGAGCTGCGTGACGATCTTCGAAAGCGGAAGGTGGCCGAGATTCACGAGGTAGAGCGCATGCGAGGAAGCGCGCATTTGCGCGAGCTGGTAATAAGAAGCCGCGGCGAACATCGCAATGACGCTGGTGAATAAGAGCGTGATCTTGGTGACGATGGAGAGCCGCATGGTGCGTGGCGACTGGAGATTTCCTAAAGGGTATGGACGATTCAGCTTTCCTGATGCCGGGATGACCATAACAGAACACCCCAGCGATGTAAAGCCAGGGCCGGATAGCCGATCCGCCCGTCTAAAAATAGCCGGCCAGTCGGGCGCGAGAAAAAAAATTGACGAACCCCTGCGTGTTATGCTAGCTTCCTTCAAGCTTTTTCCATGGCCTCCAGTGGCGCGGAAGACATTGAAGAAGCTCGCAATTTCGGTGTTCCAGCCATCATTTCCCGGTAGGTCAAAGGATGGGGCGTCCCAATCCACAGGTCCTGACTTTCTAGGAGAACATAAAGAATGAAAGCGCTACGCAGTCCCGGGCCGATTAGCCGACTCCTGGTGTACGTGCTGGTGGTGTCGCTGAATCTCCTCTACACGCCTCACCTGGGCGTGCGCGCGGCTTTTGCGGCGAGCGACAAGGCTCCGCGCGTCTATCTGTTCGGCTTCGCGCCCGATGGCGACAAGACGCCCCTTGAACTCTCGGGCATGACCGAGGTTCAGTTCAAGGACCAGCTGGCGGGCGAAACGAAGATCGAATACATCTCGCCCAAAGACGCCCGTGCAATGCTGAAAGGCAAGCCCCAAGCCGCCCCCACTCAAGGCATTGAGGGCGACGAAGCGTCTTTGAAACGGGCTCAGAAATATCTGCGTCTCGCGGAGGACGCCGTCGAAGAGGAGGAATATGAGGATCTTGCCCAAACCGCCGAGCGGGCGGTGAAATATTTCCAGAAAGCCGCCAACCAGATCAAGGATTTCGATGAAGTCCGCGATGCGTATGTCTATTGGGCGGCCGGTCTGGAATCGGAGGGCGAGGACGGCGGTGAGAAATATCTCAACGTTCTGGCTTTCGACGACGGGTATACTCCGCCGAAAAGCGTCAAGTCGCTGTTGAAGAAATCGATCTCGGCCGCCGAGGATGCGGGCAAGAACGTCAGTCTTAAGATCGTCACCGATCCCGAAGACGTCACGGTGTGGGTCAACGGCCGCAAAATGGATGCGCCGGTGAACGAGAAAGGGCTCGCGCCGGGCGATTACATCGTTCGCGTCACGGCGAAAGGCTACAAACCTTACACGGGCATTGCAAAGTTTTCCTCGAATAAGGAATCTCTGGAAATCGTGCTGGCCTCCGAAAGCGGCGAAACGGAAGACGACGGCGAAGCGAAAATGGAGGTCTTCAAGCGATTGAACGTCAGTGCAAAAGAACAAAATTACGACAAGCAGTTTTTCGACGATGCCGACCAGTTCGGCGGGTGGATCAAGGCCGATTACCTGGTGTTCGGCGCTTTCAAAACGAAGGGCGAAAAATCGGACTTCTACCCGCTCGTGTTCGACGTAAAATCCGGCAAGCTTGGCAAAGTGGGAAAAACCGCTTTCGACCATAGTATGGAGGATGCCGAGGAAAGCGTCGATCTCGCCTACAAAGACACGAAACGCGCCATCTTGAAGGAATTCCCCGAAGAAATGATCCCCGTCGGCGGAGCGATCGGCGCTGGCGCGATGTTGGCGGCCGCCCCTGCTCCCGAGCCGGAGCCGGAACCGGAGCCCAGCCAGGAAGAGGAAATGTATCCGGCTGCGGCGCCGGCTGCCAAGTCGCTCAACCTTGATACCGACGAGAACATGTACTTCTCCGATGACGACCTGGCCAAAGCGCAGCAGGATCAGGAACAGGGCGAGATTTCAATCGCCAAAGAAGAAAAGACGCCGTTCTACAAGCAATGGTGGTTCTGGACGATCATCGGCGCGGCGGTGGTGGGCGGCGGCGTAACGGCGGGAGTGCTGTTGCAGCCGGAAGACCAATCGCAATCGTCTCGTCTCAATCTGCCGGCCCGCTGAGCGGCGATGCGGCGTTGGGTTTGAAAATCTCGCGGAGGAGCATAACCCCATGCGAACCGATAAGATGTTTGGACTGCTGGTTGGTTTTCTCTCGCTCGTAGCGTTCACCGCTCTCGGATGCGAGGGCAATCCGGATCGCTCGCTGCAGATCAACGCCTATCCGCCCATCGATCAGGCGTCGGGCAAAGTGCGGCCGGTGATGACGAAAGTCGAACAGATCCGACTTGGCGTTTTCGAGCGCGTCGGCAACGATTACCGCACGACGGCGATATATCAGTTTCCGCAGCTTATCAAAGATTACTATTCCTGCGAAACGGACTACGCCATGCAAGGGCAGGCGGCGGACGTGACGGTAAGGAGTTGTCAGCACTGCGTCGAGGGACAATGCGAATCCACCGACCAGGGCGACGTGCCGCAAATCGACAATTTCCTTGGTCTTTGTGCGCAAGCGGCCTCCTCGGGGGACGCCAACGAAAAATGCATTCCCGGAAGCGAGAGCCAGCAGCTTTGCGTGACTCTCTTCCGTTCGGGGCCCAACAACGGTTCATGCAATTTCGATTACGCCATGGACGAAACGGCGATCGCTTCCGTCGATCTGGAGAAATTGCCCAGTTCCGAAACCAACCCATATACCTACGTGATCGAGGGCTTTGGCCAGGCGGAAGTAGAAACCACCGATCAATGCACGGCCAACCAATCGCGAGAAGGCTGGGTCTGCAAGCAGAACCGGCAAGGGCTGTCAACCTGGTTCCGCGTCATGAGTTCCGGCGTCGTGGCGCGCGGCATCTCCGGGCCCACGATTTACAGCGGCGATGACGCATCGACAGTGGATGTGCTCTTCTCGCTCGTCAACAGTTTCGGCGTCGTTTCCACGCCCGCCGGCGAGGAAGGCGAAGCATCGCTGATGACCACTGGGCGATACGGCCACCGAGCCATCGCCCTCCCGGACGGCAAGGCGCTGCTTATCGGCGGCGAAGTGACCTCCGGCGCCAGCCAGCCGCAATACCCGCCTCATGCCGAGCTTTTCGATTCCTACACCAACTCGTTCGTGCAGGTGGACATCAATGGGTGGACGGGCCGCTCGTTCTTCACGCTCACCGAACTGCCGCGACAGGCGGCGACGGTCGAAGGCGAGGAATCGCTGGTTCAGTTCGTCATTATCGGCGGTCAGACCGCCGGCGGTCAGAAAACAGGGGATATTTTCGTAGGTTCCTACAACCCGGCGGATCAGACCGTGGCGGTACAGCGCATGAACACCAACTTGCCGCCCGTGGCCTTCCACACCGCCACGCTCCTCCAGGATGGCACGATCCTCATTCTTGGCGGCCAGACGGATACCGGAGGCCCGATCCCCGACGCCTTCATCTTCGACCCGCAGGCCGGCAGCCTCGCAAACGCCGGACAAATGGAGTACGCACGTTACAAACACACGGCGACGCTGACGCCAAGCGGCAAAGTCGTGATCGTCGGCGGGTACACGGTGGAAGGCAACAACACGTTCACAACGAGCCGAGTTGAAGTCTATACGCCTCTGACCCAGCAATTCAGCCGCTACGTTTACGGAGAAGGAGAGGTCGATAATTCGCCGGTCACCAGCCGCGTCGGGCACATCGCGGTCCTTCTGGCCCGCCGGCAGTCCGATGGCACAGTCGCGGCGAAGGACTTCGCCGACGCGCGCGTGGCGATTTACGGCGGATTCCGTTTCGCCACCGACCAGGACCTCATCAACGGCAAAAATTACTACAACATACCGGTGGGCCAGGCCGACGACGTCATCGTGGCGTTCGTGGACGATCAAGGCAAAGTGGAATCGACGTCTTTCCGCGCCGACCCGGGTTACTATGCGGCGATGACGCAGGGCGCGGAGCCCTCGCCGCATCCGGCGGTGGAATCGGAATGGATCTGGCTGGGAAATTCGACTGATACGATTTTCCTCGTCGGCGGCCGTCGCAACAACGAAAGCGAGTTTTCGGACTGGGCGGAAATCATTCGCTTCGAAGGCAGCGGCGAAACCGGTTACGCTCTGGGCTCATTCAAATTCGGACCAGACGGCGCGTTCGACCGCGTTCAGACGCCTTTCCGCGTGTCGATGATGACCGCCGGCCCCGGTCGCTGGGGGCATACGGTCGTTCAACTCGACAACGGCATGATTCTTGTCACCGGCGGAAAAACCTATCGGCGCAACCAGGTGACGACGTTGAATTCGGCGGAACAATTCAATCCCCCTTCGTACAACCGGTGGGGCAACGTGTTCCAGGTCGTCACTCAATACTGAACCGACGCGCTTTTGCGAATCGCTCCATCGCCCCCGTCCTTTCTCCGAGGACGGGGGTTTTTCACTGAGATCGCCATGCGAGAGCAACTCCCAGCTTGAATCTCGCGCTTCGGTCGAGGTCGATCATGCAGCCTGCACTCCCGCTTAACGACGTGCGCCGCCTCGCCCGGCTGATTCGCCGGGACGTACTGGTGCAGACTTACGCCGCGAATTCCGGCCATCCCGGCGGCCCTTTCTCGGCGGCGGACTACCTTGCCGTTCTGTGGTTCCGCCATCTGCGGATCGACCCGCAGAATCCCCAATGGCGTGAACGGGATCGTTTCGTGCTTTCCAACGGCCACTGCTCCGCCCTGCTCTACTCGCTTCTGGCTCGGCGCGGTTTCATCCCGTTCTCGTCGCTTGTCACCTTCCGGGCCACCGGTTCCCCCTTGCAAGGGCATCCCAACCGTCTCAAGGTGTCCGGCGTCGAGGCTTCGACGGGTTCTCTGGGCCAGGGATTCCCCGTGGCTCATGGCATGGCGCTCGGCGCGAAGCTGGCCAAACTCGAATCGGTGCGGGTGATCTGCAATCTCGGCGACGGAGAATTGCAGGAAGGGATCATGTGGGAGACGGCGATGGCGGCGGCCCATTACCGCACCGACAATCTGCTCGCGATGGTCGATTTCAACAACGCGCAGATCGACGGCTACGTTTCCGACATTATGGAGGTCGAGCCTCTGGCCGACAAATTCCGCTCCTTCCGCTGGCGGGTGATCGAGGCCAACGGCCATGATTACGAAGCCATCGAAAGCGCCTACCAGCAGGCCTTCATGCCGGACCCGCGCCCGACCGTGATCCTCTTCCGCACCCGGATGATGGCCGGCGCGCCGACTTTCGAAAACGACCCCGGCTGGCACGGCAAACCGCTCAATCGCGATCAGATGGCCGTGGCCTTGCGCGAACTCGGCTTCGATTCCGATGCGGACGCCCTGGTGGAACGCTATCGCCGCGGCGATGCGGAAGCCTGAGAGGAGGACGGGATGCAGTGGAAAATGGACCTCACCCGCCAGGGCTTCGCCGACGCGCTGGTCGAACTGGGTCACGAGACGGACAACGTCGTCGCCCTGGACGCCGATCTGTCCTGTTCCGTGCTGAGCGCGCCCTTCGCCAAGCAATTTCCGCACCGGCAGTTCAATCTCGGCATCGCCGAACAGAGCATGGCGGCCACGGCGGCGGGGCTTTCGGCGATGGGCTTTCGCGTTTTCATCGCTTCCTACGCGATGTTCGCCGCCGGGCGGGCGTGGGAGATCGTGCGCCAGCAGGTGTCTTACGGCGAGGCGAACGTGGTGGTCGTCGGCGCGCACGGCGGCGTTTCCGTGGGCAAAGACGGCCCGACGCACCAATGCTGCGAAGATCTGGCCTTGATGCGCGTCCTGCCGAAAATGAAGGTCGTCGTACCTTGCGATTACTGGGAAACCTTCAAGACGGTGAAATACGCCGGCAAGACGACCGGCCCCTTTTATTTCCGCATGGGTCGCGAAAAAGTCCCGGTGGTGACGGGCAAAGACGATCCATGGGAACTGGGGAAAGCCAACACGTTTGCCGAAGGAACGGACGGGACGATCATTGCCTGCGGATTGATGGTGGCGTTGGCTCTGGAAGCGCGGGAAATGCTGGAACGGGACGGCATCCGGCCGCGCGTCGTCAACATGCATACGATCAAGCCTCTCGACGTCGCGGCCATCGAAAAAGCCATCGATGAAACCGGCGCGATCGTCACGGCGGAAGAACATTCGATCATCGGCGGGCTTGGCTCGGCTGTCGCGGAAGCTGTCGTTCAGAGCGGCAAGCCTGTTCCAATGCGCTTCGTCGGCGTAGAGGATCGCTACTTGGAATCCGGAGCGATGAATGATTTGTTAAAGCAGGCGGGCCTGACAAGCGAACACATCGCCGCAGAGGTCAGAACCGTCCTTGCCCGACGGCGTTGATTCCAGCCTTCTCTTCCCTGAATCTGAGTAAGAACATTCCGAGAGCGGGGGGAACTCCCCGGCGTGGTCGATCTTAGACCAAATGGGCGGTGCGTCGTTCCTCGATAATCGATTCCAGGAATTTTACGACGATGGCCCGGTAATCGAGCAGGTATTCCAGGGATTTGTTGATCTTGTAGACCATCAGACTGCCCTGGAGCGTCGCCACGAAGACTCGCGCCAACTGATCGGAGGAAAGCTCGCCGGAAGAGGAACCCCGTTCGAGCGTCATGGCGAAGTGGCGACGGACCTGCTCGACGAAGTTATCGAGAATCGAGCCGATTCGCTTGCGGAAAATTTCGTTCTGACTATCGACGCCCGAGGCAAGCGTTCCAAGAATGCAGGAAGAACCCGAATGCGCCTGCTTCAGCGTATCGATGAAATAATCGATGACTCGCGGAATGGCGATCATCGGGTCTTGGCTTTTCGCCAATGGCTCGAAAATCTTTTCGCGGTATTCTTCTTCCACCCAGTCCATCAGGCTGAGCATCAGTGCGTTCTTGTTCTCGAAGTAATAATAGAGATTGGGCCTGCTGACGCCGATCTTTTTGGCGATATCTTCCAGCCGCGCATTCGTGTAGCCGCTGCTGAGCACCACCTCTGCCGCTTTCTCAAGAATAGTTTCTTTATTCAACGAGCGCATGATGAGGCCTCCTTGCTTGCTGGCCCCCACTCCCGACGGCGAAACCCGCCAGCGGGGCGAAACGGCTGGTTGAGAAACAAACGCTTCCGATTCCAAAATCGGATTACACCGACTTCCCGCCAACAACTGCTTCTGCTCTTTTATTTTAAGCGTTTGTCAAAAATGTTCAACTATACTTTAGGATACCTCGTAACGCGCGTCATAATCCTACACCACAACGGGAGAAGGTTTATAAAATATTGAAACAACCGGTTAATAATATATTTTGGAACTAAATGGTATCACGTTGTACAACGCGACCAGTATTATCATGAATTGCAAGAACGGATTTGACTTATTTGCAAAGCCCGCATCGTCGGGCGATATGGGGGAACCAAGTTAACGTCCTGATATATCTGATGTTGTCTGTCATCAAGCGGAGAATTTCTTATAAAATCTAAATGCCTGGATAAAATTGCAAAAATAGCCGGAAAGGATCATACCGGCTTCTCCTGGCATGGAAACTCTCCCGGCCGGAACGCCAGGATATCCGTCTTGCGCACCGTTGGCGCATCTGATAGGTTACGCTCACAACCAAGGAGGCCTCGTGCGATTCGCAATCTGCTGTTTCTTCCTCCTCATTCTATCCCTGGGTTTAGCTAGACCCGTTTCGGCCGGCGACGACAAACCCTACACCGTGGAAGACGGCGACGCCTTGATGGAGGGGGAAGCGGCGCTGGTCATCTATGCCGGCTACCCTGCTTCGGGTGTTCGTTATCTCGCCGCGCCGTGGGACTATGTCAACCTCGGCTTGCAGTTCGAGGTGGAATACTCGCCTACGCTCGCGCTTGGCGTGCCCTTCAAGGGGCAATTGATCCAGACCCGCGACGAAGCGTTCAATTTCGCCCTGACGTTTCTTCCCTCGGTGGAGTTCAGCTTCGGCCAATACGCCGTCACTGCGCCCATGAAGCCCGGCTTCGCTTTAGGCTGGCGCTTTTATCCCGGCATAAGCTGGTTCACGACAGGCGCGTATGATTTGAACGTGCCCGTGTCGCAGGAAGCGACGTTTTCGCACTATCCGGAAGCGGCAATGGGGATCGAATTTCCCGTTTCCAAGATGATTAACCTGTCGGTCAAGGGCCTGGTCAAATTCGTCGATTACCGTCCGGAGGCGTTCGTCTACGGCGGCGCGGCGGGCATCTCCTTCGCCCTGTGGAGATGAACATGCGCGTAGCGTGGGCGGCCCTGGCGATTGCATTTTTCCTGGCGCTCCCTGCATTTGCAGCGGAGCCGCCGGCTTCTTTCAAGGGCCTGCGCTGGATGGATTTGACGCCGACCGAGACGGACCGGATGCTCGTCCGCGCCCGACAACTGCCCATGGCCGAGCGCATCCCGTTTCTGTCGGCCCTGTTCGTCGGTACGCCCTACGCGCTCGACCCGCTGGGCGAAGGGCCGGAAGGCGAGTTCGACCGCGATCCGCCGTTTCGCCTGGATCGCGCCGACTGCCTGACAATGCTCGAACAGTTGCTGGCGATGCTGCGCAGCGCGACACTAGACGACGCGAAGCGACTCACGCTCGCCGTTCGTTACGACGGCAAGCGCCTCGACTGGCGCTATCGCCGGCATCTTACCTGGATGGAGTGGCTGCCCGCTCTGATGCGCGAAGGCTGGATCGAGGACGTAACGCGATCGGTCGGCGGCGAGGCGACGATCCGCCAGGAAAAAACGATCGCTGGTCCGTCCGCCTGCGGCAAAGACTGGCGGGCTTTTTGCGAGCGACTCGGCGACCGCCTGCCGAAAGGACCGGTGGCTCACGACATTCTGCCGTTGGCATGGGTAACGCGACATTGGCGGGAACTGCCGGCGAATACGCTGATGTTCATCGTTCACAACGATCGCCTTTACCTGCCCTACCGCATTCGCCATGCCGGTTTGCTGGTGCGCGACGCGAAAGGAAGTCTCCACTTGCGACATGCCAGCAAAGTGCACAAGCGCGTGGTGGACGTGCCGCTGGAACGTTACGTGGAGATGCTGGCGACGAAGAACGTCAAGTGGCCCGTGACGGGGCTTATCCTCGCGCGGCCGATCGAACCCTCACCGCCGCCGCCGGTTTCACCGCACGAGGGCGAACACGCGCCAGCGGCCCCGTAGGCGGATGAGTTGGGCCACGGTCAGGCGGTTCTGCTTGCCGTCCAATTCGTAGACAATCCGCGAATCGCGCAGGCGGTCGAGCGGCAGCCTGGCGCGATCCTGGCCGGTAGGAATCGGTGCATAAGAGCCAGGTTCGAAAGCGACGAATGTCGCCCCCGTCCAATCTTTCTCTTTCACGATGGCTCGGAAATCCTCGATCAGCAGCTTTTCCCGATCGATGACGAGCGCCTGGCGCGTTGGGTCGGCCGAGGCGGCGTCGGGGCCGAAGTCGAAGCCCCATTCGTAGTCCAGCGTATCGGGCCAGGAAAGCGAAAAGCCGCCTTCGTTGTTGGCGGCAAGCGTGGCGAGAATGCGCCGCGCCACGATCTCCGTCGTTTCCTCGCGCGCGGCGTCTTCGCTGTAGCTGCAAATGCGATCGACGCAGACGCGGCCCAAACGGCAGTCGGCGTCGGAGGCGCAGCCGTCGGCGACACGCGGTTCGTCCACCTGACAAGCGGAGAGCAGCAGCAAAAAAAGCAGCGTGGTCGCAAGTTTCATTTTTGGCCGCGTGATTAACAGGCTGTCATTCCCGCGTAAGCGGGAATCCAGGATTTTCATACTGGACCCCCGCTTTCGCGGGGGTGACGGGTAAGCCTGTTCCTTTCGTTTAGCTTTGTGCCGCCTTGCTCTTGGCCATCTCCTCTTCCTTGAGCGCTCGGCGCAGCACCTTGCCGATCATCGACTTCGGCAGATCGTCGCGCACCTCCACCTCCTTCGGCACCATGTAGGGCGTGAGGCGTTCTTTAAGGAAGGCTAGCACTTCGTTGGGATCGATCGCCTGCCCGGCTTTGGCGACGACATACGCCTTGAGGTATTCGCCCTTCACGGGGTGCGGCAGCCCCACGGCGACGGCATCCTGCACCTTCGGGTGCTGGTGCAAGACTTCGTCGATTTCGCGCGGGAAGACGTTGAAGCCGGAAACGATGACGAGATCCTTCTTGCGATCGACGACGCGGATGTAGCCGTCCGCGTCGCGCGTGCAGATGTCGCCCGTGTAGAGCCAGCCGTTCTGGATGGTTTCGGCCGTCGCGGCGGGTTGATTGAGGTAGCCAAGCATCATGTCGGGACCCTTGAGGATCAATTCGCCCTCTTTGCCTTCCGCCACGTCGCGCGTTCCCGTTTCCAGATCGACGATCCGCGCGTCGATGTCCGGGAAGGGAATGCCCACCGTCCCCGGCTTGCGCACGCCGTGCATCGGGTTGCAGCAAATGGCGGTGACGATCTCGGTGAGGCCGAAGCCCTCGATGAGCGGCGCGCCGGCCAGTTCTTCGAATTCTCGCATCACTTCCAGAGGCATCGGCGCCGCGCCGCAGAAGATGGCGCGCAAAGAGCTGATGTCGTACTTGCGGAAGTCCGGCAATTCCTTCATGGCGATGAACATCGTCGGCACGCCGGCGAAAAAGGTGGGCCGCGCCTCGTGGATCGTTTTCAGAAGCAGCTTGGCGTCGAATTTGGGCAGGATGACCAGCCGCCCGCCCTTGGAAAGCGTGGCGTTGAGGCCGACGGAGAGGCCGAAGCCGTGGAAAAACGGCAGGACGGCAAGAAAGCTGTCGCCGTTTCGCAGTTCGCCCCAGGCGCCCACCTGCATCGCGTTGCAGACCAGGGCGTAGTGCGACAGCATGATGCCCTTCGAAACGCCGGTCGTCCCGCCGGAATAGATGAGCACGGCCATTTCGTCGGGCGAGATAGCCTGCTCGCGCCAGTCGGGCAGCGTTGTCTCGGCGATCATCACGTCCTTCATCCAGCGCGTCCGGCCGTCCCAGTCGATTTCCGGCTTGGGGCTCGTCTTGCGCGCCACGAAGGGAAAGACGAGGCTGATCGGAAACGGCATCTCGTCCTGCAGGCGGGTGTAGATGATGCGCTTGAGCGGGACTTCCGCCTTGACCTTGTTGACGCGGAACGACAGCAGATCGAGGGCGATGAGCGTTTCCGCACCGCAGTCCTTGAATTTGAAAATCAATTCGCGCTCGACGTTGAGCGGGTTGGCCATCACGGCCACCGCGCCGATCTTCATGACCGCCAGATAGGCGACGACGAACTGCGGGCAGTTGGGCAAGAGCAGGATCACGCGGTCGCGCGGCCGCAAACCCATCTCCCAGAGCCCGGCGGCGAAGCGATCGACCTTGACGAACAGCTCGCTGTAGCTGGTCTGCCGACCGAAAAACTCCAGGGCCGGGTCGTCGGGCTGCTTGAGCGCGGTGCGTTCCAGGAATTCGTAGATGGTGAGCCGGGGATACTCCAGCGACTTGGGAACGTGAGCGTCGTAGTGCTTCTGCCACGGGCGTTCGAACAGGGTCATGGGGCCTCCTGGAATTGAAGCTAGTGCAAGCGGCTATTCTCTTCGGCGCCCATTCTATCAGCAATGGTCTATGGAGACGAGCCGGAAAATTGCTTTATCAGCTCCTCGGTTTGGCGGGCCATTTCGGTTTGGCCGAGTTTGAGGAAGCCCTCGCGCGATCGTTGCAGAATCGGCAAACCTTCTTTCGCTTGTCCCTCGCTACACAGAAGCGCGCCTAGGTCAAGGCCGACATAACAGATTCCATCGAGGCGACCCAATTTGAGGAGGACGGAGTAGGATTCGGTCAAGTTATCAAAAGCTTCCTTCCACTTTCGCTGGCTAAGCTGAATCTTGGCGATGGACCAAAGAGCATGTGCCCTTTCAGCCCAATTCCCCAGTGCCTCGAAGATGCTCAGGCTCTTTTTGTGCAACTGCAGTGCCTCGTCCACCTCGCCTTTGGACACTCGAAGTTGCGCGATGTCCTCCATCGTTACCGCTAGCGACAGCTTGTCTCCCAGCGCTTCGATGATCGTTAACTTGTCTTGGAATAATTGCAGTGCCGCATCTATTTCACCCCTTAACGCCCGAAGCCATGCAATATTCCCCAGTGTTATCGCCTGCTCCCGCTTGTCCCCCAGTGCCTCGAAGATGCTCAGGTTCTTTTTGTGCAACTGCAGAGCCTCATCCATCTCTCCTTTGGACGCCCGAAGCCGTGCGATATCCCCCAGCGTCACTGCCCGCATCCTCTTGTCTCCTAGCGCCTCGAAAATGTCCAGCCTCTCCTTGTGCATCTGTAGCGCTTCGTCCACCTCGCCTTTGTCTGCCCGAAGCCGCGCGATGTCCCCCAATACCACCGCCCACGACCGCTTGTCCCCCAGCATCTTAAAGATACCCAGACTCTCTTCGTGCAACTGTAACGCTCTTTCCACCTCGCCTTTGGACGTCCGAAGCCGCGCAATATCTCCCAACGCTATCGCCCGCTCCCGCTTTTCCCCTAGCTCCTCAATGATAGCTAGACTCCTCTCGTGTAGTTGCAGGGCCTCGTCCACCTCGCCTTTGGACGCCTGAAGCCGTGCGATGTCTTCCAGTGTTATGGCCTGTTCCCGTTTATCTCCTAATGCCTCAAAGATACCTAGGCTCGCCTCATGCAACCGTAGTGCCTCATCCTTCTTCCCTTTGGACCCTTGAAGCCGCGCGATATAACCTAGCACCACCGCACGAAACCGCTCGTCCCCTAGCCTCTCGGCGACTATCAACACTTCTTGATACAATTGCAGAGCTTCGTCCACCTCACCCTTGTTCTCTCGAATCCGCGCGATATCCACAAGCGTCGCTGCCCGCCCCTTCTCATTCCCCAACGCTTCGTAAGCCGCCAACTCTTCCATATGCAATAGCAGTGCCTTATCTACCTCGCCTTGCTGCCAGAGGATGTTGGCCCTTTTACCCATCACCACAGCGTGGGTAAGTTTGTCTTGCAAGGCGTCGCAGATGTTTTCCGATTTAAGCAGGCAATCCATTGCTTGGTCGAGATCGCCTCTTAACTGATGTGAATCCGCCGCCTGAATAAGCAACGAAACTCGGGAAAGTTGCTCCCCCTGCCTTGGTGAATCTTCCAATGCCTCGGCCAGTTTTTCGTAATATTCAGGAGATTCCAATTCATGATACATCGGCGCGCGTTCGAACACCTCCGATGTTGTGCGCAGCTTTTTGCTATCATCATCCAAAGGATTGGCCAGTTTTTCATAATATTCAGGCGATTCACGTCGCTTCGGCCAGCGTTTGAATGTCCCTGATGTCTGTTCACCACCAGCAGCAAGGGGGGGGGCCAGCAGCAGAAAAACATGCGAGCGCACCGACCACAGATCCGGCGATACGTCGCTGGCCATCGTCCCTAGCCAAGCAGGCCCGAAAACCAGAATGGCATGCGGAACATCGGCGACGATCCGGTTGCGCTGCTCGTTGAGTAGAGCTAACGCCTTGCGCCAGCCGGCCTGCAGCGCATCGCTCCGGCCTTCGGCGGCGACCGCGATGATTTTTCGCGGATTTCGTTTTTTCCCAGCTTTTAAAAGATCTCTTGTAACATGCTCCAATTCTGAAGGCTTAGAATAGGCAAGCTCTTCGACCTTCGCCGGCCATACGCCAGTTTTTAGCCGCCGCCGGACTTCATTCAGGACAAAGCGGTTGTCGGAGAGAATAAAAAGCAATTCGAAACCACTGCCAAGCTCCAAAGCACCGCCGAGCAGCGAAAACTGCTCCTCGCCGTTCGGTCCCAGCGCCAGCGGTTCATTCGGCGAAGGGCTGCCCATTGAGCTTCCCGCTCGATGAGACAAGCTTCCGGTAACGCAGAGATTTTTCCTTCAGCAGAGGATGCACATCGTACCAGGAACGATGATTTTGGTAGCAGATAATGAAATGGTTTTCCAGCCAATCGGCGAGTTTCTCCGGAGACGTCGACTCGGTGGGAATATCGTTGGTTTCCGCGATCTGCGCCAGCTTATCGATATCCTCGGAGAAGAGAGCGGTTCCGTACTGTTCCGCCAATTCACCGACTTCCCGTTCCATGTACTCACTCTGTTTTTCTTCCGAAAGGGGCAACTTATCCTTGCCCATGTGAATCCGTAGAATCACCCCGCGCAACAGGCGCAAAAGATCGCGCGGGTAGCCTCCTGACAACTTCGCCATTTCGCGCACGCTGGCTGGATTATTCGATCCGAATATTTTCGTCAAATTCACACGCTTGCCGACCATGCCGACAAGCGCGTCGATGCCCTCCAAGCAAGGCTCGTTTTTCTCTTGGTCCCATACGCGGCACATCGGCAGAATAAGGGCATCGTCCTTGAACTTGCCGCAGATATTGGCGAAGGCCGTGGTGAACCTAAGCCACGGAGGAACAGTGTAGATTGCGTGACAAGGCAGCATGAGTGCGTCAGTATACTCGTTGAACAAGCGGATGATGCTCTCCCGCACCTCAACATTATCCTTGGACACGCTGCCGCGCAGGTGTTCCAACTGATCGAGT
The DNA here is from genome assembly GCA_003598065.1 of Myxococcales bacterium. Classification (GTDB taxonomy): domain Bacteria; phylum Myxococcota_A; class SURF-8; order SURF-8; family SURF-8; genus SURF-8. Next base: position 17,064 of record QZKR01000031.1, read on the forward strand.
ATCACCACGAGACCCTTGCTCTCGGGCTTTATCGTTGCCAAATGCGCTATTGTTTCATGGATAAAGTCGTGTGTTTGCTTGATGACGGCGCTTTGCTTTTGCCGCCTCTCTAAAAGATTCTTAAGCTCACGCCGGAAATCGGGGTTAGCTTTCAATTCCGTTTGGATGGAGCCGACCTTGGGAATGCCGATCTCCATTCCTTTGACTTCAACTTCCTGCGTGCAGAATTTATGAAACCGCTGCCAAAGCCGTTTGGTGCGATTCTTGAGGGGGTAATTTATGTCCATCTCTCCGGCGATGGACAGCAGAATTTCATAAGGCTCCACGGGCATGTTGAGGTTGAGGTATTTTTCAGCATCCACGTACAGAACCTCAAATCTCTCATTTTCAAGGCGCTGCTTTAATCTTTTAAGAAGGGTGCTCTTGCCGCTGCCGCGAAAGCCGGAAAAAAGCAGGCGCGCGATTTGCTTTCTTTCATCGGACAACTCAATTGGCCCCTGAAGAAATTCTGTGCATGGGGGATCGCCGCGCACTCCGTTGGCGTCAAGATTCACCCATCGTGGGTCCCCAAGTTCGAGGGATTCTTCCGGGTTACAATTTTCGTACGCTTCAGCAATCAATTTCAGGTTGGTTGCCATAGCTTATCGATCCCCTTTGTTTTTTCGCTTTCCATTTACCACGGTCGGCCGCCAAACACAAGCCGGCAGCACAGCGCCATCGCCCCCGGACCACAGCTATCCCCATGAAAACTTGACAAATTCCCCCGGCTCAGGCAATGCTCGGGGCGTTCTCCGGACAGTGGGTTTCGCCGCGGATCGCGGAGAGCCGTCGTCGCGCTTGCGCGCGGGGCGCATCCTCAGGAAGTCCGTCGCTTTCGCTGCCTGCGAAGGCGAAACGAAGCTGAATCGCCAGGCAAAACCGAGGAGGTGTGGGAGATGGCAACGCGGACGAATCCGTACTACGTGAACGAGTCGAAGCCGTGGTTCAGCAAGGAAGCCGGTTGGCCCGACGAGGTGCCGAAGAACGTCGAGTTCCCCAACCTCTCGCTGGGCGAGATGCTGCGCCAGTCGGCCCAAAAATGGCCCGACAACCGCGTGATGTGGTTCCTCGACTCGACGATGACCTACCGCGAGCTGGACGAGGCCGTCGATCATTTCGCCTCCGGTCTGGCCAAGCTCGGCGTGAAAAAGGGCGACGTCGTTTCGATGATCCTGCCCAACAGCTTCCAGTATGTCGTCGCCTACTACGCCGCCGTGCGGATCGGCGCGATCGCTTCCGGTGTCAACCCCACTTACAAGCCGATGGAAGTGCTGCATCAACTCAAGACCGTCGGCACGAAAGTCCTCATCACGCTCGACGCGTTGTACGAAAGCACGGTTGCGCCGATCATCGAGCAGTCGCCGATTCAGAAACTTGTCGTCACCAACATCGTCGATATGGCGAAGATCCCGGCGTTGAAGAAGTGGCTGGGCAAGCTGTTGAAGAAAATCCCCACCGGCGTCACGCCGCCCGACGCGATCAAATTCACCTCGCTCCTGAAAACGCCGATCGACTTGCCGGACGTCAAAGTAGACGCTTCCGACATCGCCACCTACATCATGACCGGCGGCACCACCGGCGTACCGAAGGCGGCGGTTTTGTCGCACGAAAACTGCGTCTGCAACGCCATCCAGGCGAAACTCTGGCTGTTCAAGGTGGCGGAGGGCGCGTGCAACGTGGGCGTGCTGCCGCTGTTCCACAGCTTCGCCATGACCTGCGTGATGAACTCCTCGATCATCGTCGGCGCGTGGATGATGCTCTTTCCGCGTCCTCCGGAGACGAGCGAACTTCTGCGGCGCATCTCCGAACTGGGTGTGGACGGGTCCACGATGTACTGCGGCGCGGAGATCCTTTTCCAACGCTTCGCCGAGTTCCCCGGCATCGAGAAAATGAATATCGCCGGCAAGCTGGCGCTGTGCGTTTCCGGCGCGGGCCCGCTGCACCGGCCGGTGCAGGAAGCTTTCGAATCGAAGACCGGCGCGCGGCTCGCCGAGGGCTACGGCCTTACCGAGTCCTCGCCCGTCGTCTCCGCCAGTCCGTTCTGGGGCAACCGCGTGATCGGCTCGATCGGCCTGCCCTTCACCGGCACCGACTGGCGCATCGTTGACGTCGCCGACGCGAAAATCGAGAAAGCCCCCTGGCCGCATATGGGGAAAGACCCCGATAGCGAGGAAGAGAAGGCGAAGTACGTCGGCGAGATCATCGTCGCCGGCCCGCAAGTGATGGTGGGCTACCTCAACAAGCAGCAGGAGACCGCCGAAACGATCGTCATGATGGACGGCAAGCGTTGGCTTCTGACCGGCGACATCGGCTACATGGACACGCACGGCCGCATCTACATCCGCGACCGCAAGAAACAACTCATCAAGTACAAAGGCTACTCCGTCTTCCCGAAGGAAGTGGAGGAACTGGTAGGCAATCACCCGATGGCCCGCGAGGTGGCCGTGGCCGGCCTGCCCGACGACGAAACGGGCGAGCGCATCAAGGCGTGGGTCGTCCTCAAGCCGGAAGCCAAGGGCAAGATCACCGAGGACGAACTGCTCGCCTGGTGCAAGGAAAACATGACGCACTACAAAGTGCCGAGCTACATCCAGTTCATCGAGGAATTGCCGAAGACGCTGGTGGGCAAGGTGCTGCGCCGCGAATTGCAGGAAGCCGATCCGATCTACATCGCCTACAAAGAAAAAAGGAAGGGCGGGAAAAAGTAAGCCCGTCTGACGGATTAAAACAAAACCGGGGAGCCGCAAGCTCCCCGGTTTTGTTTTCGCGTTGCAGCTCTGCCGAAAGACGGTGGCCTACTCGAACTCCACCTCGAAGTGGAGCACGCCGGAGGAAAGCGTGCTGGAAATCTTGCCGCCTAGCTTGTAGAGCACGCGCTGCATCGGTTTGTTGACGAGCAGAATCTCCGCCGTGAAGCCGCGAATGCCGTTGCGCTTGGCGATCTGCGCCAGATACTTCAGCACGAACGAGCCGATGCCCCGGTTCTGCCACGGGTCGCGTGTGACCATCGCCACCTCGGCGAGGTTCGTGCTTTTGTCGAGGTAGTAGCGGCCGATGGCGATGATGCTGTCGCCGTGCGCCTCGGGGACCGTGCCGACGATCGCCACCTCGTCGCGGTGATCGACGTAGACGAAGTCCTGAATCTGTTTCTGCGGGAAGCGTTTCAAGTGCATGCCGAAACGGTAATAGATCGTGCTCTTCGACAGGTCGTAAAGCAGATCGCGCATGCGCGGCTCGTCGGTGGGGTGAATGGGTCGGAAATTGACGAGCATGCCGTCGTTAAGGCGCATCGTCGTGCGCAGCCCCGGCGGCTCGACGACGAGCTTGCCTTCCACGTCGGCCAGTTCCGGCCGCACGAACTTCGCCTCGATCGCCGCGCGCAGCAGGTCGCCGCGATGATCCGGATGGGCGATGGTGATCAGCGCCATGGCGCGCTCCTGGATGTTCTTGCCGTGCAGGTAGGCCACGCCCCATTCGGTGACGACGTAATGCACGTCGGCGCGCGTCGTGACCACGCCCGCGCCAGGCGAGAGGCGCGGCACGATGCGGGATACATGCCCGCCTTTCGCCGTCGAAGGCAGGGCGATGATCGGCTTGCCCTTGGCCGCCATGCCCGCGCCGCGGCTGAAATCCAGCTGGCCGCCGAAGCCGGAATAGAACTGCGCGCCGAGCGAATCGGAGCACACCTGGCCCGTGAGATCCACTTCCAGAGCGGTGTTGATCGCCGTCATCCGGTCGTGCCGGGCGATGTTGCGCGGGTCGTTGACGTATTCCGTGGGTCTGAAGGAAAACTTGGGATTGTTGTCGATGTAGTCGTAAAGCCTCCGCGTGCCGAAGCAGAAACTGGCGACGACCTTGCCGCGATCGATGCCCTTGCGTTCGCCGGTGACCGCGCCGCTCTCGATCAGATCGATGATGCGGTCGGTGAGCATTTCCGTGTGAATGCCCAGATCGCGTTTTTCCTTCAGGTAGTCGATCACCGCGTGGGGTATGCGGCCGATGCCGAGTTCGATCGTCGAGCCGTTCTCGACGAGCGCGGCGACGTACTCGCCGATTTTCTTCACCACGTCGTCCGGCTCCATCGGCACGACTTCGAGAATCGGCGCATCGACGGGCACGAGCAGGTCCAGATCGTAAACGTGGATCAGGCTGTCGCCCAGGGTGCGCGGCATGCGCGGGTTGACTTCGGCGATGACGAGGCCGGCGTTTTCCGCCGCGCTCTTCACGATGTCCACGGAAACCCCGAAGCTGCACAAGCCCGCCTCGTCGGGCGGCGACACCTGAATCAGCGCCACGTCGAGCGGCAGCTGGCCCGACTTGAACAGACGCGGGATGTCGGAAAGCGAGATCGGAGTGTAGCCGCCCATGCCTTCCTGGATGATGGCGCGCACGTTCTGGGCGATGAAGAAACTGTTGACGCGGAAGTGCTGCGCCAGCTTTTTCTCGGCGTAAGGAGCGTCGCCCATGGTCAGCAAATGGACGATCTCCACGTCGGACAGCTCGCCGCCGCGCGCCGCGAGCGCGCCGACCAGCGTTTGCGGCTGGCCGCAGCCCGTGCCCACGAAAACGCGCTTGCCCGGCTGGATGCGCATCACCGCCTCGTCGGCGGCGACGATCATCGCCTTGTACTTCTCCCGCCAGTTCGGATCGTAGGTGGTTTTCGTCGTCTGCGTCATTTCTTCACTTCAAAGCTTGAGAGGGTTATACGAGCGTCCGCGGCCACGGCCTTCGCGCCCACGGGACCCACCATGAACGGATTGATGTCCATCTCCGCGATCTGCGGAAAGTCGGTGACAAGCTGGCTGATGCGCTGGATGCCTCGCGCGATTTCGGTGATGTCGGCGCCGGCATGCCCCCGCGCTCCTTTCAAAAGCGCGTAGGACTTCGTGCCTTCCAGCATCTGCATCGCGTCGTCGAAGGTGATCGGCGCGAGGTAGAAGGTGACGTCTTTCATCACCTCCACGAAAATCCCGCCCAGGCCGAACATGAGCATGGGGCCGAATTGCGGATCGCGCGTCATGCCGAGAATCACTTCCTGCGCCGGCATGGCCATCTTCTCGACGTAGATGCCCTCGATGCGCGCCTGCGGCGCGAGGCGCTTGATGCGCAGCAGCATCAAATCGTAGGCGTCGCGCACGGCAGAGGCCGTACCCAGATTGAGTTTCACGCCGCCCATGTCGGATTTGTGGATGATGTCGGGCGAGACCACTTTGATGACGACGGGGTAGCCGACCATCTCGGCCACGTCCACCGCCTCGCTGGCCTGGTAGGCGATGCGGCCGTCCGGCACTGTGAAATCATAGGCCCGCAGGATGTCCTTGGCCTGCGGTTCCAGCACTTGTTTGAGATCCAGTTTCGATTGGCGCAAAATGATGCGCTCCACGCGCCGGCGGTTGACCGGGAAGCGGGTGATGATGCGCGGCGGCCGATTGCGCCAGGCGGCATAATCGACCATCGCCTTCAGGGCCGACACCGCTCGCTCGGGAGAGGTATAGTCCGGCAGGCGGGAAAGGACGAGTTCGGCCCGCGCCGGCATCACGTCCGAGCCGCCCATGAAGCAGGCTAAAAGCGGTTTTTGACCGCCGGCGAAGCGGGCGATGGCGCGCGCCGTCTCGGCCGGCTTGGTCATCGCCTGCGGCGTGAGAATGACGATCACCGCATCGACGCGGTCGTCTTCAAGCGCCGCCTGCACGGCGAGGGCGTAGCGTTCCGGGTCGGCGTCGCCGAGCACATCGATCGGGTTGCCGACCGACGCCGCCGCGGGAAGCTTGCTGCGCAACGCTTGAGCTCTGGCGCTATCAAGCTGCGCAACCGACATGCCCGAGTTTTCCACCGCGTCGGCGGCGATGATGCCCGGCCCGCCGGCATTGGTGACGATCGCCACGCGGTTTCCCTTGGGCAAGGGCTGCATGGCGAAGGCCGTCGCATAGTCGAACAGCGCCTCGAACGTATCGGCGCGGACGACCCCCGACCGTTTGAACGCCGCGCCGTAGGCCACGTTGGCGCCGGCGAGGCTGCCCGTGTGCGAACTCGCGGCCTTGACGCCGGCGGACGTCGTGCCGGCCTTGAAAATGACCACCGGCTTACGGCTCGCCGCCTCTTCCGCCGCACGGATGAAAGCGTCGCCGGAAACGATGCTTTCCAGATAGCCGACGATGACCCTGGTTTCCGGATCTTCCGCAAGCGTATAAAGCAGATCGATTTCGGAAACGTCGGCCTTATTGCCGATGCTGATGAGCTTGGCCAGACCCAAGTGTCGGCCGGCGGCCCAGTCGAGAATCGCCGTGCAGATCGCGCCCGACTGCGACAGGACCGAGATATCGCCGGGCTTCGGCAGGTGATGGGCGAACGAGGCGTTCATTTTGTGGTGCGTGTTGATGACGCCCAGCACGTTCGGCCCCATCAGCCGCACGCCGCGTCCCCGGCAGAGGGCGGCCAGTTCCGCTTCCAGTTTGGCTCCTTCCGGCCCGACCTCTTTGAATCCTGCGGTGATCGTGATGATCGCCTTGGCCCCGGCGTCGATCAGGTTTTCGGCGGCGGCAAGCACATGCTTGGGCGGCACGACGATGACGCCAAGGTCGATTTCGCCGGGATAGTCGGAAACCTTGGGATAGCACTTGAACCCGCATACTTCGTCGGCCGATGGATTGACCGGCACGAGGGGCCCCGCGAAACCGCCTTGCACGAGATTGGCCACGACGTCGTGACCCACCTTGCCGGGCGTGCGCGACGCGCCGATGACAGCGATAGACCTCGGAGTCAGCAACGATTCCAGCATAGGCGCTTATCTCCTCTGGAAAAGGGACACGCTTGACAGTCGTGCGGAGAGGATTTTGGAAGGAGAGTAGTCATCTCACTCGCCGAAAGAAGATCAACATCCGCATGACGAACCGCAACCATCGCATCAGATCCGGCGAAGGCATACGGTCGATATTCTCGACCGCCGCCCGGCCTATTTTTAGCACTCTGCTTTTCGAAAAGCAACCCCCCAAATGAAAAAAGTCCTGCAATGGGTCGTGAACGGCCATCGACTCGTCAGTAAAATCAGAAAGCAAATTCCCTTTCCAACCGTTGCATAGAACGATAAAATCGCGACGCCAAGCCAGAATCGGATCAAGCGAGGTCGGCCGGTTCTGGCGCAAACTCTATACCTACTCAGTTCAGGAGCGTATCATGCAGAAGTACGTGTGCAAGTCCTGCGGCTTTATCTACGATCCCGCGAAAGGCGACCCTGCGAGCGATATTCCTCCCGGCACGCCGTTTGAAAAGCTGCCCGACGACTGGACGTGTCCCGTGTGCGAAGCGGAGAAATCGCAATTCAGGCCTCTAGACTGACATTTCGCGACGCGACGACAAGAAGTCGCACGTGAAGCGCCGGAAATAATCTCTCACCCATGCCGGAACTGCCCGAAGTCGAAACCGTTGTACGGCAATTGCGGCCGCTCGTTATTCGAAAGCGGGTGCGCTCGCTGGCCTTCTTCGACCCACGTCTTGGACCGCCGCCACGAGAGGTATTCACGGACCGGCGGGTGCTTGGCGTCCAGCGTGTAGGGAAACAAATCGTTCTGACATTCTCCGCCACGGTCGATGATCCTGAGCTTCTTTACATCGCCGTGCATTTGCGGATGACAGGGCGTTTGATCGTCCGCGCCAGGTGGGAGAAACCGCCCGAAAAGCACTGGCGCGCCGTCCTGGAGTTCGAAGACGGCTATCTGGATTTTATCGATGCCCGGCGCTTCGGGACCATCCTCATGGCTCGGAACGTCGAAGCGTTTGCGCCCACGGGACTCGATCCGCTTTCGCAGCGCTTCACGGCACGCGCTCTGGCGAAGATGCTGGCAGGCGTCCGCCAGCCCATCAAACCGTGGCTCATCCGCCAGGATAGAATCGTCGGCCTCGGCAATATCTACGCCTCGGAAATTCTCTTCGCCGCAGGGATACATCCCTCCCGTTTGGCTGGCTCGCTTTCGCAAAAGGAAATCGAGCAATTACAAGACTGTTGTCGCAGAATTTTAAACAAGGCAATTAAGTTCTGCGGCACCACCTTTTCCGATTTTCAAAGCGCCACCGGCGAGTCCGGAGCGTTTCAGCATTTCCTTAAAGTTTACGACCGCGAAGCGCTGCCCTGCCGCGCCTGCAAAACGGAAATCGTCCGCCTCGTTCAGGCAGGCCGCTCGACGTTTTTCTGCCCGCATTGCCAGCCGAAAAAATCAAGGCCGGTTAAATCGTCCAACCGTTCCCGCTAAGGAAATGCCTTAGCCGCCAATTTGTTTACAATCGCTCCAGATTGAGTTATGGAATAGGAACTTGAAAAGGATCCTCCTTAAGTAGGAAACTCGTCCTTTGGGGCGAAAAAACGCCGGGGGCGAAAACGCGAAGCAGCCCAACCGGCCCAGCGAAAGGAAAAAACGAGGATGACCAAGGACGCGGTGGTGCTGGATTTGCTGGATTTCGCAATCGAAGAGGAAGAAGCGGCGGCGGAGTTTTACACGCGGTTGGCCAAGCTGCAGAAAAAAGACTGGATGCGCAAAGTGCTGGAAGGCTTCGCCAAGGAGGAAGCCGGACACAAGGCAAAGCTCCTCGACATCAAGCAGAACAACAAATTCTTCGCACCGACGGCCGAGCGGGTCACCGACCTTAAAATCGCCGACTACACGGTCGATGTGGAACTTTCCGAAAACCTCGATTTCCAGCAGGCGCTCATCATCGCCATGAAGAAGGAGAAATCCGCTTTCCGGCTTTATTCGGATCTCGCCGAAGTGGCCGATACGCCCGAATTGAGGCAGACCTTCCTCGCCCTGGCGCAGGAAGAGGCGAAGCATAAGTTGCGCTTCGAAGTGGAGTACGACGAAGCCATTCTCAACGAAAACTAAGCGCGATAGGCCGTCGTCGCTTGACCCCCCATTGGAGGAAATGTTCATGCTATCCGATAAGATGGTGAAAGACCTGAACGACCACTTGAACTTCGAGCTTTACTCGGCCTATGTCTATTTCTCGATGGCGGCCTACCTCGACAATCACGATCTGCTCGGCGCCGCCCACTGGATGCGCATCCAGGTGCAAGAGGAACTGACGCACGTGCAACGCTTCTACGGCTACATCAACGACCGCGACAACCGCGTCGTTCTCCAGCCCGTGAAAGGGCCGGCCACGGAATGGGCCTCCGTCGAAGCTGTTTTCGAGGATGCGCTGAAGCACGAGCGGGAAGTGAGTTCGCGCATCAATCGGCTCGTGGATCTCGCCACGAAAGAAGGCGACTTCAGCACGCAGAACTTCCTGCAATGGTTCGTGAAGGAACAAGTGGAGGAAGAGGCGTCCGTGAAGCAGGTGTTGCAGCAGGTGCGCCTCGCGGGCAAAGACGGGCAAGGCATATTGCTCATCGACCGCGATTTGGCCGCGCGCGTCTTCACCTTCCCGCCGGACCTGACGATCTAAATTGCGCGTTCAACGCGCCCCGATTGCGATTCGGGAATGAGTCGAGCCAACGACCATCCAAAGGCCCGTAACGCCAAACGCGAGGCGTTGCGGGCTTTACTTTCGGCTCGCGATCACGCGGGTCTTGGCGCATGGGCGCAGAGCCAATCCAATCCGGCCAGTCCGCTAATCGCGTTTCTTTTCGAACCGGACTTGCTTTTGTGCTGGCGCGCCATAGAGGCGTTGGGCGGCGTCGCCCGGGCGACCTACGCCGACGATCCGGAACGCTGGCGCAACACCCTGCGCCGCCTGCTCTGGCACATGAACGAGGAATCCGGCGGCATCATCTGGCTGGCTCCGGAAGCGGCGGCGAGCGTGCTTCGCGCCGCGCCGGACCTGATCGCCGAATACGGCAACCAACTGCTGAGCCGCTACGCCGATTCGCCGTTCGAGCGCGGCGTTCGCTGGGCCGCCGCCTATCTTGCCCCTGTCGCGCCCGAACTGGCGATGTATTGGAGCGAAACGCTATCGCCGTCGTTGGAAAACGCCGACGCGGCCATCCGCGGCTTGACGGCGGCGGCGCTCAAGGACGTCCGATCTCCGGCGATCGAAAGCGTGCTCGCCAAGCTGCGTGATGACAACGCAGCGGTGGAACTGTATGATTTTGCATCCGGAGAATTCGGCGTGCGGACGGTCGCCGATCTGACGCGCGGGCTGTCGTAACTTCCGGCGGTCCTATTTCAATTCCAGAACTGCTCCCACGACCCTCTGCATCGCTTGCGCCGCGGGCGACTCTTCCCGTCCGACGAAGCCCCGCCCGCCGTCGGCATCTTCCGCTACCGTCGGATCGATCGGAATCGAAGCCAGAAGGGGCACATTCATTTCACGCGCCATGCGCTCCGCCGCGCCGCCGGGAAAAACATGCACCGCTCCGCCGCAATGGGGACAGACGAGCCCGGCCATGTTTTCGACGACGCCGATGAGGGGCATTTTCAGCTTCTGGCAGAAAACGATCGACTTGGCCACGTCGGAAGTGGCCACGCGCTGCGGCGTGGTGACGACGAGGGCCTTGGCGTCATGAATCAGTTGGGCGATCGACAACGGCTCGTCGCCGGTGCCCGGAGGGGCGTCGATGACGAGATAATCGAGTTCGCCCCAATCGACTCCGCCCAAGAATTGCTGGATCATGCTCATCTTGAGCGGCCCGCGCCAGATGACGGGCGTATTGTCGGCGGCAAGGATGAAGGCGATCGACACCACCTTTACGCCTTTCGCCTCGGCGGGGAGAAGACCGTTCTCCCCTTCCCCCAGCCGTGCCCCTTCCAGGCCGATCATGATCGGCACGGTCGGGCCGTGCACGTCCACGTCGAGCAGACCGACCCGCTTGCCGCGCCGGGCGAGCCCCAAAGCCAGGTTGACGGCGACCGTGCTTTTGCCGACGCCGCCCTTGCCGCTCATCACCAGAACTTTGTGGCGCACGGTGCTCATGCGGGCGTTGAGTCGTTCCCGCAGGGCCTGCCTGAACGCCTCGCGAGGGGAAGGAACCGCGCCCTCACCTTCGGTCCCTTGAGAATATTCAGCTCTCCCGGTTTCGGCCACCGGGGGCGTCGCCCCATTCCGCCACAACGATTTGATAGCGTCCTTCATCCCCATCTTCGTTCACCTTCGCCAGCAGTCGCCGCCGTCTCGATACAATAACCATTCAACCGCAAGAGCAAAGGTTTATCAATGCCCGGGCTCATGCTTCCATCGTTTCCGTCTAGCCGTCTCCCTGCTCGGAAATAGCGCCTCCATGCCGCCACGTCAAGGTTTGCGCATGGCCGGCGCATTTTTTCTAAACGGTTGAGTGCGTCCTGCAAATTCGGTATAGTAGCGCTTGACTCGCCCGGAAGACACCCTCTTGGCCTCGAAAAGGGGAACATGATGACCCGGAGGCGAAGCCTGCTATGGCTGTTGTTGGCGGCGCTTGCGTGCCTTGCCTGCGAAAATACCGCGTTGAACGATAACGATGCGAATGGAGACGGAGATAGCGATCAACCGTTCGGCGACGGCGACGCCAGCGAAAATGACCACCTCGAAATATCCGGCGAGGGCGGCTGGGCCTGCAAACCTCAAGCCTGCCGCGACGGTTTTCTCGACCCGCCGCGCTGCGTTCTTCCCGACGAAGACCGCCTCCTGAACCAGCCCGTTCCCGCGACGTGTACGACTCCGGAGGAATGCGAAACGGGAGAAACCTGCGTCCAGGCCACTCCCGACTGGATTTGCGTTCCGGAAGACCTGCCTCAATGGGTGGCCGGCTACCGTTGGATGCCGCATTGCGCATGGCTGAAAATAGGCGAACGGCTGACCGATTGCGCCGTCCTGGGCGGCTGGGATGAAGGCGGCGAACTGGCGACGCTGGAGCAATGCCGCGACAGCGAGCGAGGTCGAATCTGCATCGGCGAGCGGTGCATCCCGACCGACAAACTGGAAAACATCACGCTTGTTGACATTGCGCAATGCGCGGCCGACGGCAAAACGTATCTCCTGCTTCGCCAGGACAGCATGTGGCCGGTCGGCTTTTACGCTTACGCCATCGACGAAGACGGTTTGCACGCGGCGGGAGCGATTCGCGAAGAATCTTATTACTACTCGGACGCCGTCCGTTCTCATTTTGCCTGCGGTCGGGACGGCTCTCTCTTATGGATAGCGCCCGGCACGATCGCGCGGCTGCAAGGCGATGAGTTCAAAACATGGCTGACCCTAGCCGAGATTCAGCAGGCATCGCCAGATCTTTACATTTACGGCGCTTTCGACGGGGTGCGATTCGACACGGACGGCTGGCTGCAGATCGGCATAATGGGCTCCAATCAGGGCTGGGCGGTGCGCCGGCAGATGGAAAACGGCGAGACGCGCGTAAAAGCTTTTTCGCTTGGCAACTGGCTCACCCGCGCCTGGCCGGCGGAAGACAATCTGTGGGTCATGCTTGGCGGCGCTCAGGTGTATTCGGCCTCGATGGATGACGCCGATGCACAACCTGCCGCGCTGTTCGACCTTGGCGACAATCAAACCGCCTCCGGCCTCGAACCGCGCGGCGGCCTGATGACGCTGACGCTGACACGGATTTTCCGCTATCCGCTTGGAGTGCTAGCCGAGTCCACGGCGCTCGACGCCGGTCTGCCCTTCCCTGCCGATTATCCCGGCTACGTGCCGGCGGTTCGGCAGTTTCTCTTTCTCACCGGGAAAGATGTCAACGAGGGATTCGTTCTGCTGCAATATCGCGCCACGGCGGCGGGAAACGGCGGCGGCGGGCCGGATCCGGGATGGGAGGACTGAGATCTCTTGTTAAACCTAAGAATGCCTAACAGAATGAAACGCTCCTCTTTGTCACCCCCGCGAAAGCGGGGGTCCAGATCGAAAGACCTGGATTCCCGCTGGCGCGGGAATGACAACTCCTGGGCAGAAACCCTGGCGTCACATCGAGAGAAATCGGAGTTTGCCATGTGTTTGCACGCCTGCCGAAGCTGGCTATTCACCGCGACAATCGTTTTCGGGCTTGCGGTTCTGGCGGCCTGCGGGTCGTCGGGCGACGGCGAGGAGACGGACGGCGACGGCGCCGTCACCGACGGAGACAATGGCGGTCCCTGCGAGGAAGGCAAGCAGACCTGCGCCGGCACGCTGTCCATCATCTGCCGGGACAGCCGCTGGGAAACCATTGTCGATTGCGCCGATTCGGGGGACGCTTGCGACAAGGGGCTGTGCGTGCCGCTCGTCTCCGACGGCGACGACGAAGAGGCCGGTGAAGATGGGGACGCCGAAGACGATTCGCCGATCCAGGATACGACGCCGCCCGAAGTTCAGAGCACCTCGCCGCAAGACGGCGCTTCAGGCATCGACCCGCTGATCGGCGCGATCCTTATTAACTTCAGCGAGCCGCTCGACCCGGAAAACTTCGTGCCGCGCCGCGACGTAAGTTTCACCGCCGGCGGGACAGAGGTGTTTTTCCGCGGCTCGCTGGAAAGCCAGAACCAGCAGGTGCGGCTCGGCGTCGATCCGCTCGACGAAGGCAGGACCTATACGGTCTCCATCGCCGGCGGCGTGCTGCGCGATCCGGCTGGAAATGTTTTCGCAGGAATTACCTTTTCATTCACGACCAGCGGCATCGCCGACGGCGACGGTAGCGAGAACCCCGACGGCGATCAGGGCGAGGATACGACCGCGCCGAGCGTCAATCAGACCTATCCGGAAGACAACGAAACGAATGTCGATCCTTATTTGCCGTATATCCTGATCGTCTTCAGCGAGCCGATGAATCTGGAAGGCTTCCCCTTCGTTTCGAAAATTTCGGTTGTCGGAAGCGATAGCCATCAGCCTCCCTGGCGCCCTCAGCCCGAGAACGGCTACAAACATCTCAAGCTTATTCTTCAAGCCGAGTTGCACGAGGCGACCCGCTACACCGTTTCCTTTGCCGAGGGCCTCGCCGATCTTGCCGGCAATCCGCTCGGCGCACTCGACTTCGGTTTCACCACCGCCTCCCTTCCCGATGGCGACGCAGAAACCGACGGCGACGGAGTCGGCGACCCGCTTGTTGACGATGTGACGATCTCCGAAATCTGCCTCGCCGATCCGGGAAGCTGGACGCCGGAAACGCATCCGGAAGCGTTGGAGGCATCATGGAATGACGGACGGCTGATCGTCGTTCACCGCAACGCGATCTACGGTTCCTGCCTCGATAGCGTCATTGTGGAAATGGAAGCATCCATCGGGCTGGTGTCACTCCACGAACTGGCGCATTTCCCTTGGATCTGCGAAGAGCTTTGCCCGCGCGACGTCACAATCGAGATTGTCTACCTCAACCCAGGCGGATATACGATCGAAGTCTATCCGGACGGGGCGGACACGCCGCTGGAAACAACGGTCGGGGCTCCCTAGGATTATCATCGGCATACGTCAGAGAAATCGAGGGGGTACTGTTGGAGCAGGTTGAAAAACCTGCTCCAACTCCGGAACAGTCTTCAATAGCCCAGGACACCCGTGCCGTCATACGCCACGCTGCGCAGAAATTCCTGGTACATACTGGCCGCGTCGTCGTTGTAGTAGATCGCGAAGTGGCCGTCGTCGGGATACTGGCTGAAGCCCGCCGTGGCCGGTTGACTATCCGGGCCTGAGACGGTATTCGACGCCGGACGCGCGAGCGAATCGACGCCGCGCAGCTCCAGCCCTACAATGGATTCGGCGACGGGCTCGATGAGCGGCAGCCGGCCCGCCACGGCCATCGCCGCCGCCGTCTTCTTCGGCGTGTAGGCGTCCGTGAAACCGGTGGTGGCAAAGATGTTCCTGGCTCGGCCGTCATGCGGCGAGTCGATCCAGTACGGCGCATAATTGATCGGATCCGTGATCTCGACGAGCAACTGCACCAGGCCGATCAACGGATGGTGCTTGTGCGCCTCTCCGGCGGGCACGCCGACCAGCGGTTGCAGAAGATCGAGCAGGCTCGGGTCTTCCCTCTCCATGACGGTAATCGCCATCCGGCCGCCCGCACCGGAGAGCATCCACGCCTTCACGTCGTCCTCCACGGCGGCGGCCAAAGCGCCGGAAAGCCCGCCGTGGCTATGGCCGTGAAAGAGCACTATGTCCCGACTGAAGGCGATACGATCCGGGCCGCCGTATTCGGCCATGCTGGGCCAGGAGGAGCAGACCGACCTGTCGAGAGCAAGTTCGCCGGCGCGGATGAAATGCGTCAGGGCGATCGTATCCACCGCCGACTGGCGGAAATTGCTGCGCGCGGCAATCGGATTGGCGAAGTTGAACGAATAAATCTCCACTTCGTTGGTGGACAGTTCGCCCGAGCCATTGTCGCCGCGCGGGCCGTGCAGGGGCTGGTCGATGCCGATAACCGCCAATTTCACCGCCAGCATCCGCGTCGATTCGTCGTTCTGGCCCGTTCCCAGGTAGGACCTGTACGACCCGCCCGTGCCGTGCGCCTGCATGACGATCGGCCAGCCGCCAGCCGGAATGGTCGCGTCGGCCGGGACCGACAGCGAGAAGCGCAATTCCTCCATGCGCTGCACGATCGGTTTGCCGTCCAAACCAAATTGGATGTCGCCGCCTTGTGTAGCGTAGGGCACATCGCCTTCCTGAAGGTTCGGCGACGTGTAGTGGCCCTCGAATACGAGATAGCCGTCTTGTTTGCGTGTGTACAAGCAATCGAGCAGTTCGCCCTGCACTTCGCCGTTCGGATACTCGGCGGCAAGGTAGTCGCGAATCGTCTTCAGTTCGCCGACGGGGTCGAGGGTGGTGAACACTGTCGCCGCTCGTAGATGCTCGGGATCGAAACCGCTGGAATCGTCCAGAAGCCAATCGATCAGCGGCGCATAAGCGCGGCGCACGGCGTCGTCTCCGGCCGTGTTCAGCCAGTCGCACATCGCTAGCGGACGGCCGAGCGATTGCCCGCCCGTATCATGCAAAGCGTCGGTGAGAATCATCGCGTAGGTCGTACGCGGCCGAAGCGGAAACCCGTCGTAAGGGGCGACGGCAAGCTGGTTGCCGGGCTCGTAGGTTGTGACGTCAGGGGTCCATTCCCATTCGATCGGCGTCAGGTCGCCGTACTCGGCGCTGTCGGGATCGATGTTCACAAGGAACACGGCGCTCGCCGTATTCAGACTGTCGGCCGGCGACGCCGGCAAAGAGGCGGGACCGATGGGGGCTTCGAACGTCCAGTAAGCGGGCGAGTTTGTGCCGAAACCATCAAGTTCCGTGTTTGCCGTCTGAATGAACGATTTCACCAGCGAACTGCGCTTGGGGTTGGGGAGGGCCGACAAATCGACTTTGCCGTCTTTCAATCGTGCGTCATGGGGGAACGGCGCGGCGAAGAAATCGGCCGTGTCGTCGAATTCCATGCGCGGCGCAAGACCGTCAAGCGGCTGAAGAGCCAACCCAGTCGATGCAGGTTCATCGTCGGCCGGCTCCTCGTCGCCATCGGCAATATCGCCATCGGCAGCAAGATCGCCGTCCGCGTCGCCGTCCGCGCCAATGTCGTCCCCATCCGTCGCCGGCTCATCGCCGTCCGGAAAACTCGTCTCTTCTTCTCCTCCGGCGCAGCCGGACCCGTAAACTATTAACAATAACCCGAGAACCAAGCCGTAAATTCGACCTGTCGTCATTGGTTTCTCCTGGGAATGGAGACGGAAACTCATTCCACGGATTCATCGGAGAAGGTCAGCGCTTTGTCGGGCTCCAATCCGGCGTCGATCGCCTGCTGGCGAAATTCTTTAAGCTTGTATTGGATTTTGCGCACACTGACCTTGAGGATCTCCGCCGCTTTTTTCGTCGAGCCATCAACGGAGCCGAGTGTTTTGACAATCACTTCGCGTTCGATATCGTCCAGTGAACGGCCGATCAACGAATCGACGCCGCTCGCCGCCTTCGCCGATACGTTTTGCAGGGTTGGCAGGTGCTTGGGCAGGATGGTTTTTTCGCGAGTCATGATGACGGCGCGTTCGATGATGTTTTCCAGTTCGCGCACGTTGCCCGGCCAGTCGTAGGCCATCGACAACGCCAACGCTTCGTCATCGACGCTCGAAACGTCTTTGCTGTGCTTTTCGGCGTATTTCTTGATGAAATGGCCGATGAGGATGGGAATGTCGGATTTGCGCTCACGCAACGGCGGAAGGTTGATCGGCACGACGTTGAGCCGATAGTACAGATCCTCGCGGAATCTCCCTTTCGCCACTTCCTCGGCCAAGGGCTGGTTGGTGGCGGCGAGCACGCGCACATCGACCTTGATGGTTTTCGTACCGCCGACGCGTTCGAATTCGCGTTCCTGGAGAAAACGCAAGATTTTCACCTGCGTCGTCAGCGGCATGACGTTGACGTCGTCGAGAAACAGGGTGCCGGCATCGGCCAGTTCGAAACGCCCTTCCTTCCGGGTGTATGCTCCGGTAAAGGCTCCCTTCTCATGGCCGAAAAGCTCGCTTTCCAGAAGCGTATCGGTAAATACAGCGCAGTTGACCTTGACGAACGGACCGTTGCGACGATTCGAGTTGCGGTGAATCGCTTCGCCGATAAGCTCCTTGCCGGTTCCCGATTCGCCATAGACCAGCACGTTGGCCGTGGATGGAGCCACTTGCTCGATGATTTTGTAGATCTCCTGCATGGTCTTATGATTGCCGACGAGACGCTCGAATTTTTTCGTCGCCAGCAATTGCTGACGCAGATATTGCGTTTCTTGCAGGAGTTGCGTTTTCTCGAAAGCACGCTTGACTATCAACCCCAATTCATCGAGGTTGAACGGTTTGGTCAGGTAACTCTCCGCCCCCAGGCTCATCGCGCTGACAGCGTCTTTGATTGTGCCGTAGGCCGTAATTAGAATGACCTGAATGTTTTTTTGTATTTCTTTAATTTTTTCAAGCAGTTCAATACCAGACATCCCTTCCAGGCGGATATCGGATATTACTACGGGAGGGACATTGTCGATAACGAGTTGCAAACCTTCTTCCGCGCGGCTGGCTTCGAAGACCTCATAGCCGATATCCCGTAGATAAAAGGCGATGGTTTTACGGGCCGACGATTCGTCGTCCACAACCAGCACACGTTTCGGAACCAGCGTCTCCATACGTCGAGCCCTCGCCTTGCCGCGCTTACACCCGCGCTCAAGCTACACGCACCATAACGGCAAAAGGATCTTTATTGGTGATTGTGGCGATTTTTCTGGCTTATGCAAGCTTTTTCGGCAGGATTCGCGAAATAATTGCAGCGAAAACATACCCTAATTGTTGAAAACGCAATTAATGCACGAATGAACTACCTTTGCACGGGAGAGAAAAATTTGCGCGTCGCGTTAGACACATCTGTAACTCACTGAATTCGTATGAATTTGCTCAAAACTCCCGATAATTGTCACGCAATGGCGGACAATGGCACGTTATCTGCATGTTATAATTGCACTTACCTAGTTCTCTGAATCATAGCCCTCATCACGGATCACTTCGGTTGCCCCCACCGAGTCGATCCGCCGGAATGTCCGCCAATTGCGGCAGTCCGGACCCCCCCAATGGTCCAGAACCACCCTATTCTGGGCCGTTCCCGCTTCGCCGCCTGCGCGGTATGTGGCGGCGAAGAGTGGCGAGAGATCTCCCCCATCTCTCGCCATTTCCATTTTATGCTCGGCTTATCCAGCTTACGGCAGATCGATCTCGCCCAGATCGACCGGTTGGCCATCATCGACCGTAAAATCGACTTCCTGACGCAAACCGTTCGAGGCGGTGAGGACCAGCACGTACTCTCCGGGAGGAACAAGCGGAAAGCTGAAGTCGTTCTCCGTCAGCCGCTCGATAAGCGTTCCCCGCTGTTTGACCTCGATTTTCGTCAAGCCGGCCGGAAAACTCGCCCCGAGCGTTCCGCTGACCGATGCTCCGGGCCCAACGGCCACCTGCGCTTCTTCGCCCTCAGGCAGATTGAATATAGCTGCGTATCTGGCGAGGCGTCCGTCCGCCAGGAAAATCCAGAGCGGCGGAAATTCCCTCTGCGCGCCGTCGTCTCGCTTCCAACGGCCCGCTTCGTCGGCCGGACGCCGAATCAGGCAATGACCCCAGCAATACGTGTAGTTGACGATCGGCTGCCCATCGGCATCGACGACCGTGCCGCTCAGGTCGGACGGGCCATGAAACGAGTCGCGTTTCGCCAACCTTAATTCGATGTTTTCTTGCGGACCCGATAGATCGCTTTTGCTGGCCGCCTGCCATTTGCCGGGCCAGATGGCGGTCAGCGTGTAAGCGCCTTCACTGGGAGCGGCGACGTTGAATCGCCCGTCACTATCGCTTTTAGAGAACCGCAAGGACGGCATGCCGTCTTGCCAGTCTTTTGGGCCGGTGGCGTAGACGATCGCCCCGGCGACAGGCTCCCCATCTACATTAAGAACCGTACCGCTCGCCATGACGTCCATGCCAAGGTCCAGCGTCAGCGTTTCCGGTTTTTCTCCTTTTGCGCACTCGACCGTTTTTCGCTTGAAAATCTGAATGCCCTTGTGGAGGTAAACCATATTTACGTTTTGCGGCCCCGGCTCCACATCGGCGAGCCGGAAAGCACCGTCGGGATCGGTGATGGCCGACATGAAACCCATAAATTCGGAACTCACTTCGGGTATGATCGTCACGCCCTCCAAGGGCTGATCTTTCTCATCAACAACCTTGCCGACGAGCGTGCAGGCGGGCCGCATGGTCACCATTAGCGAGTCTTCCCGAATGCCGGCGTTTACCGAGGCCGTCGTGCTGGCGTAGCCGTCCTTGTAGAAATAGATGATCTCGTCGGTGCTCGGTAGACCGGTCAAACGAAAGCGCCCTTCGGCGTCGGATACGGCCTGAATTTGATTGGCTGGAGGCGGTGTGACCGGATCGGCCGGGTAGTCCTGAACGGTCGCACCGGCGATGGCTTTCCTATCGGGGTCAACGACCTGGCCGGTCAAGGTCCAGGCCGAGGTCATGACAACGTCGCCGAGTTCGATGCGACCGTCGCGGCAGCCGCGAATCAGTTCCTGCGGCGAGAGCCCATCGCCCTGAAGGAAAAAGCTCACCTGATTCGTCTCGCCGGTGGCGACTTCGAAGCGGCCGGCGGCGTCGGTTAAAACAGGGTCCATTTCTTCATAACGGTCGGGATACACGCGCACGCCGTCGATTGGTTTCCCCGTTCGCGCATCCAGGATACGGCCGGAGGCAAGGCAGGATTTGCTCATTTCGACGAGCAGTTCCTTATGTTCGCCGGCGCGAAGCTGGAAATCGTCCCCAAAGCGAGTCGCCGGGCCGGCGTAGACGTCATGGATCAATGAGTACAGATAGGGACCGGAGGGCAGCAAATTGAACTCCACCGCACCGTCGGCGTTGCTCCAGGCCGGCGGCAAAAGAATCGGCCCTACAAGTTTAACTTTCACACCGGGGATCGGTTGTTGCGTATCGGTATCGATAACCAACAGGGAAACAGAGGCCGTCCATTTCTCGCGCGGTTCCAATGGCTGGATGGGCTCGATCTCGGCGGGGTCCGTGGCGCCCGTCGGAGCGGTTCCGAGGCGCAACCGTATGTCATCGTCGTTCAGGTGTCTGGTGCTGACTTCGTGGGGATGTTTGGGATCGACCGGCTTGTCCTGCGGCCATCGCCACCATACCAGGATAACGATGAGGATTAGAACCCCTATAAATGTATAGCGCCGCTTGCGCGTCATCGCTCATCCCGCTCAGGCAAATCTTAGTTCGGCCTCCTGAGTATAACCGTTTTCCAGGCCGAATTCTTCCAACCATTTCAAGGCTTGGGCGTATTCCTCGTCGGTGATCTGCCGGTCCATTCCCGGCAGATTGGGAGCTTCATGGGCGGGGAAATACTGCGCCATGAGGCTGATGGACACCTCGCGCGAAATCTCCTCGGCCAGAAAGCGAAGCACCTCCCGCGTTCCCGAACGATCGCCCGGCAAGACCAGATGGCGGACCAGGACGCCTCGTTCGGCGATGCCGTCTTCCGCGACGACCAATTGCCCCGCTTGCCGCCACATCTCCTTGATCGCCGCCGTGGCCACGGCCCAGTAATTCGGAGCGCGGCTGTAGCGTTTGGCATTGGCGTCGTCGCCGTATTTCAGATCGGGAAGCCAGATATCGACGATGCCTTCCAACAGTCGCAGGGTTTCCACCGACTCGTAACCGTTGGAATTCCAAACGATCGGGACGGAAAGTCCTTGTTCGGCGGCCAGATGAACGGCCCGGATCACGGCGGCCGTGTAGTGCGTCGGCGAGACGAAATTGATGTTGTGCGCGCCGCGTTTCTGCAAGCCGACCAGGGCGGCGGCCAGTTCTTCCTCCGTCATCCGGCGGCCCGTGCCAAGCTGGCTGATCGGATAGTTTTGACAAAAAACGCAGGCGAGGTTGCAGTGAGTCAGGAACACGGTTCCCGACCCGCCCCAGCCCGTGATCGGCGGTTCCTCGCCGAAATGGAGGTTGACGGATGAAGTACTGATCTCGGCGGGCGCATGGCAGACGCCGAGTTTTTCATTTCGGTCAACGCCGCATTCGCGCGGGCAAAGAACGCATTCCCGCTCGCGCTCCGCCAATCCGGCGAGACGGCGCTCCCATTCCGCAGCGGACAGACGATTGTAGCTAGCCATAGATCTTGTCGAGAGAAAGGGCT
This sequence comes from Myxococcales bacterium, assembly GCA_003598065.1. Taxonomy (GTDB): domain Bacteria; phylum Myxococcota_A; class SURF-8; order SURF-8; family SURF-8; genus SURF-8. Next base: position 38,661 of record QZKR01000031.1, read on the forward strand.
CCGTAAAAGTGGGACGGAGGGACGTGCTGGTAGCGCTGGCATTGCATCCAGGTGCGCTGTAACGCGATCAGCAGGGGAACGATGTCCTCGATTTCCTCTTTTCGATATTGTCTCATCAGCTTGCGTATGACCGCGGACGCTTTTTCGGGGTGATGCACGAAGGCCTGGAGAAAATGAAATTTCTCCCCGCGCTGGATCAGGCGAACCTGAATGATATGGCCCTTCTGCAAGGCGAGCAGGCTGCGTCTTTCGGTGACGAGATACTTCGTTTTGTCGGCCAGATCCATAAGCGTTACGGACGTTTCCTTGGGCTGAATTTTTCGCACTTCGAAGAGGCTGTTCAGCCGGTTGACGAGCGCATGCATCGTTTCTCTGTCGTCGCCGTGCAAAGTGGGTCCGAAGTTGCGTTCGTAGATATCGATGGGGCGCAACGATCCCTCGCACGGACGGTCGAGCACCGCCCATTCCAGGTAATTTTCGATTCGTTCTTCGAAAAATGGATCTTCTTCGTATACCTCGCCCGTGGTATCGAAAAATTCCTTGCGGGCCGACGCCAGCAGATCGGGGTGATGCGTGTTGAAAAACTGAACCACCTTTTCGAATCGTTCCTGGAACACGGTCAATACTCCTCGCGGGATCATCCGAACGGATGTCGGATGATACTGATTGGAGTAAACCTTGGCAAGCGAAATCCGCCGCCGCCGCGAAGGCTGCAACGTTCATCAACAGCATTGAAATTCTGGGAATTTTCACGCTTTGGCGGAGGAAAGCAGTTGCATTTTAACTTGGCTATGTTAGTATACGCACGGTTTGCTGCATAGTTGGAGACGCGAAGGGCGGCGCGAGGATGATCGAAGATCGTGACTATCGGCAGTACCATATCGACCTTTCTCGCAACCTCGTCGAGGATGCGCGCGCGGCCGTGATTCCCGGCGCGCCCGAACGCGCCGAACTCATCGCCTCCGGTTTGGAAAATCCCCAAAAAATAGCCTCGCATCGAGGCTTGGATTCATGGCTGGGCCGGCTGGAGGGTTATCCCGTCTTGGTGACGAACACCGGCATGGGCGGCCCGACGACGGAAATCGTCGTTCAGGAGTTGATCCAACTGGGCGTGACCGTTTTTCTCCGGATCGGCACGACCGGCGCGATTCGCCCGGAAATCCCAGTCGGCTCGCTGGTTATCAGCGAAGCCGCGATTCGTCTTGACGGAACTTCCGATCATTATGCTCCGCCTTGTTATCCGGCCGTGGCGGACTTCGAGTTGACCGAAGCCCTTAAACGTCGGGCGAAAAATGCCGGCGCATCATACATTTCGGGAATAACCGTCTCCTCGGCGACCTTCTATCCTGGTCAAGAACGATACGATTCGGCATCGGGGTACGTGCAGCGCTCGTTTCGCGGCTCGCTTGAGGAGTGGCGCGCGCTCGGAGCTTTAAATTACGAAATGGAGTCGGGCGCGTTGTTTACAATGTGTCGGACAATGGGACTTCGCGCCGGCTGTATCTGCGCCGTGGTCGCCAACCGTGCGCAGTCGGAAAAAGTCGTGCGCGACGTGATTCGCAAAGCAGAGGAACAGGCGGCGACGATCGGCCTGCGAGCGCTGGCCGATATTTTAATTTCCGGGTGAGGGGAAAACCATGAAACGGGCATTTCTTTTAGCCGCAACCGTGCTGTTAGCGGCCTCCGTAGTCGCCGGTTGTGGAAAGTATCGTAAAATTTCGACCATGGAAGTAGGCATCGAATTGCAGACCCCGGCAAGCGCATCCGGGCGCGGCATCGAATACCTGATGATCCAGCCGAATCGCATCGGGATAACGCGCGACAACGTGATGAACTGCACCGGAGACATCCCGGAAAAGATGTACACCCGCCTGATTAAAGGGCTGAACACGGCCGGTTTCATTTTTCAAGACAACAACGAGGAAAGCCAGTCCGAGGAAGCGCCTTTTTCGCTGAAAGTAATCGAATTCAGCGATGGCAAACCGAATCGCAGCAATACGGTTTACTGGACGGAAGGCGCTTTTCCCAACAAGGAAGTCCTCCTGATCCTCAACGAAGTGCGTCGCGATCTGCGCGAACGCGGCTCCTGCCGAGGGATTCTCACCATCAACGATCCGTGCTATATAGACAGTCAGTGCGCCTCCCGCTGCTGCAAGGAGAACGTCGATGGGCGCAAGGTCTGCATGGTGTCGAGCGAGTGTCGTCCCGGCATGGAAGCCGGCAAGAACCCTTAAGGGTCTCGGCTTCGGCCGGCTGTTTCTCTTTGCTCTGGTTTGTTTCCTGGTTCCGCTGGCGGCCTGCGAAAAAAGAATCCAGAAAATCGAACCCGACGCCGTCGTCATCGACCTCCGCATCACGCCCGAAGAGGCGCGCACGGGAGTGGTGAAAACCGTCACTGCGCCGGATCATGAAATCTACAACATGGTCATTCGCGAAAACATCCCCGATCAGTCGCTATTGAAACTTCCGCCCAAGGCGGCGGAACGCTACCCCTACCCGCTTTACTGGCGCATAAATATTCTGCCGCCCGATAAAGCAAGGCCGGACGACCTGCTTAATCGGAAGCAGGACGATCGGCCGCCCGCCTCTCGGTAAACGCCTGCCCCGGGCGATTGGAAAACGATTACTCGTAGAAACTATCCAGGATGTCGCGGAATTTCTGATCGATGAACCGCCGGCGCAGCTTCATCGTCGAGGTCAATTCGCCCGTCTCCACAGAAAATTTATGGGGTACGATACGGAATTTTTTGATCGTTTCCGGGCCGGCCAGTTCGCGGTTTTTGAGTTGAATCCGCTCCTCCACCAATCGAACGACCTCGGGCTTTTGAATCAGGTCGTCCCAGTCGCGATAGGTCAGGTTGCGTTCCCGCGCCCATTGGATGACGTTTTCCTTCTCCAGGACCACCAGCGCCGATATGAAGTTGCGCTGGTCTCCGTGGACGTATACGCGGCTGACGAACGGATCGGCGCGGAAGTGGTTTTCGATGTTCTGCGGCGAGATGTTTTTGCCGGCCAATGTGATGATGAGGTCTTTCTTGCGGTCGGTGATGCGCAAGAAACCGTCCTCGTCGATCTCGCCGATGTCGCCGGTGTGCAGCCAGTCTTCGACGATGAATTCCGCCGTGGCGGTCGGGTCCTTCCAATACTCGCGCATCACCGTCGGACTATGGACGAGGATCTCTCCGTCCTCATCGAGCCGGATCTCAACCTTCGGCAAGGCATGGCCCACGGAGCCTAGTTTGTAAGCGTCCTTGGTGTTCATCGTCACCGCGCCGGCAAGTTCCGTCATGCCGTAGGCCTCCAGGATCACGAGCCCCGCCGCGTGGAAACGACGGGCGATATCGACCGGCAGATGCGCGCCGCTGGAAATGAGATATTTGATCCGATTGCCGAAGGGCGCATGGAAATGGTCGAGAAAGAGGCGTTTGGCCACCTGATACTTGCCGTTGAGCAGCAAGGGTACGGGTTTTCGCTGACGGACGAGGTCGTTGTAAGTCCGTCCCACATCGAGGCAGGTCTGGGCCATCAGCCGTCCCGTCTTGCCCTGAATCTCGACTTCTTTCATGATCTCCGACGAAATTTTCTGATAAACGCGCGGGACGGCGGCGAGCAGTTGCGGGTTGATCTCGGCCATATTGTCGAGAAGCTGGGCGTAGCTCACGGTGAAAGCGAGCGTTATTCCCCTTGATATGTTGAGATGTTCCACCACCCGTCCGAAGATGTGCGAGAGCGGCAGAAACATCATGGTGATGTCGCCCTCGTGAACGGGAAACGCCTCGCGGATGAGTTCCTGTTGCTCCAGAAGCTGCGCATGCCCATGCGCGACGCCGCGCATCGGCCCGCTGGTGGAGGTGTATACGATCGTCGCCAGATCGTCGCGGCCGACCGCCTCGGCGAGTTCTTCGTATAGCCCCGACGACTGCTTCCGGCCGAGGTCCACTACTTCCGATAACAGGAGAATGCCGTCATCCTCCTCTGGCGGCGGGCCTTCGATCAGAATAACCTTCGCCACGCTGGACAGCTTTTCGCGGACTTCCAGGATTCTGTCGAGCAGATTGGCGTTCTCGACGATGACGAAACGGGCGTCACAGTGGGAAACGATGTACTCCACGTCCTGGGTGGGATTGGAATGATAGATCGGCACGGTCGCGCCGCCGGCGCCGAGAATCGCCAGATCGCAGAAGACCCATTCGACCCGCGTCGAACTGAACAGAGCGACGCGTTCCCCTTTCTGCAATCCCAGCGCATGGAGCCCTTGCGCGATGAAACGCACGGATTCGTAATACCGCCGCCAGGAAATGTCGGCCCACTGACCGTTGATCTTGCGTATCAGCGCCGTCGCGGGTCCGGACCGCTCGACCCGCCAGCGGAACATCGCGTTGAGGCTGGCAAACTCCATCAGTTGGTTCCTCGGTGCAACAAGAACGAAGACGCGCTTGCCGGGCATTGAACCATAGGGCATCCGCTATTGTCAAGACGGAGCAAATGGCCCATAAATCGCTTAAATGATCGAAATTCAGCCGGTTATGGTATGATGCGGCAAGTCAAATTCGGGAGATTCGTCATGCACGACAACCGCTCCGCCAAACATCGCTTCGTTTCAACTCGATTGCTCCTTGTCCTGCTGCTGCTTGGAGCCTTTTGCAGCCTAATAATCGGCTGCGCCGGGGGAGATGATGATTCAAAACCCGGCGACGAAGACAATGGCGATGGACCCGCCGATGCGGATCAGGAGGACGATTCCGCCGATGGCGACAGGGAAGACGGCGACTCCTCCGACCAGCCTGTCGATGGCGATGAAGAGGACGACCAGCCGGAAGAAGACAGCGACCTGATTGTCCCGACCACTCTGTTTCTCAACGAGATCGACTGCCAGGGCCAAAGCGAATGGATCGAAATTGTCAACACCGATCCTTCCTCGCCGGTCGATGCCGGCGGCTTTGCCGTTGCCGACGATCTGAGCGACGCGACGCATTCCTACCGGCTCGCGCCGGGAACGATGGTGTCGACGAATGGTTTTCTCGTGGTCAAACAGGCGCAAGATCTGGGGCCTGGCTTCGGCTTCGGAATCAAATGCGGCCAAGACACCATTTACCTCGTTTCTCCCGCCAACACGCTGGCCGATCAGGTGAAAGTTCCCGATCTGCCCGACGACACGACATGGGGCCGCCTGCCCGATGGAACCGGGCAGTGGCGGGAAACCTCGCCGACGCAGGGGGCATCGAACCAGCACTCTTCCTCGGAAGCGGGATTTCTTTTCTCGGACAGCGAAGTTGCAACGATGGAAATCACTCTCAGCGAGGCTTCCCGTGACGCTTTAGCGAGCAGCCCATACGAATACGCGGAAGGCGCGATCAGCTTGACCAATTCCCACGGCGCCTATTCCGTGGCGCGCGCCGGCATTCGCTTGAAGGGCGGCCTCTCTTTCCGACCGATCGGCGACAAGGCGTCGTTCAAGATCCGCTTCACGGAATACGACAAAACGGCCCGGCTCGCCGGCCTGAAAAATATCACTCTCAATGCGATGGTCGATGATCCGACGATGATGCGCGAATCGCTGGCTTACCGGATTTTCCGCGCCTCCGACATTCCCGCGCCGCGCACGGGCTATGCCGTCGTGAGCGTCAACGGCGAGGATTACGGCCTCTATGCGCTCATCGAAAAATACGACGATCTCTTTCTTGCCGCCGAATTTCCCGACGGCACGCGCCACCTGTACGAAGGGATGGTCGATCTTTACATCGGCCAGGAGGATGAATTCGACCTCGACGAAGGCGATGAGGACGGTCGTGGCGATTTGAGCAGCCTGACGCAGGCGATCAGCGAAACCGCCGATGGCCAGTGGGTGGCGGGTGTAGGCGCGGTATTGGACCTGTCCCGCTTCACCCGGTTTTGGGCGATCGAGAATTACATCGGCCATCGTGACGGATACACGCTGGCGGCCAACAACTACTTCTTGCATAGCGACACCGGCGGCTTTTTCGCTATGCTGCCCTGGGGGACGGATCGCGCCTTTACCGAGGACATCGATTTCCCCGCCGGTACGGGTGTAGTCGCCGCGAAGTGCGCCGGCATTCCCGCTTGCCGCGTGCAATACGACGGCAGCCTTGCCGACCTTCTGCCGGTTGTCGATGCCTTGAACCTGGGCGAAGTCGCCACCGCCAACGCTGCGCTCATCGCTCCTTACGTCGCCGACGATCCGAAACGGCCTTACTCCGAAGAGGAGCACCAGGAAGCGGTCAATGCGCTTGAAACCTATCTCGCCGAGCGCCGGGCAAAGGCGGAGACCAGCCTGCAGCCTTGATTGAGATCATCCGATGCCGCTGACAATCAACGCCGTCCTTTCGCCGCACGAACCTCTGCCCGAGGCGGATGCGTGGCTGGTGATCGACATCCTGCGCGCCACGACGATGATCCTGACGTTTTTCGAGCTGGGCGGGCGGACGCTCATCCCCGTGGCCGATCTGGAAGGCGCTCGCGCCTTGAAACGGCGTTTGGGAACTCAATGGCTGTTGATGGGCGAACGTGGGGCGCTCAAACCTGAGGGCTTCGACTTCGGCAACTCGCCGTTGGAGCTTCGCGCCAACTGGCCGGGCGATCGGCCGGAAGCGATCCTCACCACGACCAACGGCGCGCTCGCTCTGGAATTAGCCGCCGCGACCGGCAAGCCGGTTTATGCGCTCTGCGCCCGTAACCGGCTCGCCGCCATCAAGGCCGCGCGACGCGAGGGCGAGCGCATCGGCATTTTCTGCGCCGGGCGCGACGGCCGCGCCGCCGTTGATGACGCCGCCTGCGCCGCGCTGGCGATCGATTCGATGATGGCTCATGAGACCGACACGCACTTGAATGACGCCGCTCTTCTGGCGCAGGGAATCCTGTCGCATTTCAAGGGTGATTTTTTGCACGCCGTTTCCGCTGCCGGGCACGCAAAAAAGTTGCTGGCGCTCGGGCTGAGCGAGGATATTCGTTACTGCACCGAGATTGACACAAGCTCGTTGGTTCCGCGCCTTGGCGTCCATTCCGCATCGGGGCGCCCGGCGTTTGTCGGAAGCCCTGTGAACGCGCCGGATTGAGCAACCGGAAACCATCATGTCCGACATCGAAGCCAAACACCGTTCTCTTCATCGCGCATTAAAAGAACGCATCAAGGGTCGCTTGCACTTTGACCGCCCTGGACGTTTGCTTTTCGCCACCGATGCCTCGCTGTTCATGGTCGAGCCCCTTGGCGCTGTCGTGCCCCGCGACGCCGTGGAACTCGGACACGTCGTCCGTCTCTGCCGCGACTTCAATGTGTCCGTCCATCCGCGCGGCGGCGCAACAGGGCTGGCCGGCGAATCGCTTGGCCCGGGGCTCGTGGTGGATCTCGCCGCGCATTTCACTGGCGTGGGCAAGATCGATGCGGAAGAAAGAACGGTTGTCGTCGGCACGGGAACGACGCTTGGAGCGCTCAACCGCGCCCTGAAACCATACAATCTGATGGTGGGGCCCGACCCTTCCTCCGCCAGCCGTTGCACGATCGGCGGCATGATCGGCGCCAATGCGACGGGCGCGCATTCGATCGTTTACGGCTACACCGGCGGACATCTCCGCCGAGCCTCGCTTGTTCTTGCCGATGGAGAAATCCACGAACTGAAGAAAGGCTCGCTCGCCGAACAACCCGCCGCCTGGCGTGGCGCAGCGCCCGTCTGCGACGAATGGCGCGAGGAGATCGCCCGCGCTTATCCTCGCCAGCATCGCAATCGTTCCGGCTACAATCTGCGCGGCGTGTGGGACGGCGCGACGTTCGACCCGTTGCCGCTTTTGTGCGGTGCGGAAGGCACGCTAGGATTGGTGACGGAAGCGATGCTGTCGCTCGTGCCGATTCCCAAGGCAACGGCTCTGGCCATGTTTCTTTTCGATGACGTCCACGCCGCCGCTAGCGCTGTGCCGGCGCTGCTTGGCTGGAAGCCAAGTTCGGTGGAACTGATTGACTCGCACATTGTCCAGCAAGGCCGGGCGCACGACGACGGTTTCGCCGCGCTTTTGCCGGCGGGCACGGGATCGGTGCTGCTCGCCGAATGGACGGGGGAAAACGCCGAAGAAGCGTCCGCCAAGGCGCGGCCGGCGATGGAGGAATTGACGCGCCCGCGCGGCCCGGCCCGTGAAGTGCGACTGGGTCGGACGGAAGCGGAAAAAGCCACGCTCTGGCGGATTCGCAAGGAAGCCGAGGCGCTTGTCGCCAATCTCGCCGGCCGATTCAAGGCGATCAGCTTTGTCGAAGACACCGCCGTAGCCCCCGAAAAACTCGGCGGCTGGCTGCGGATGAAAGCGGACATTCTGGCCAGACACGGTTTTCGCTGGGCGACTTTCGGCCATGCGGCGGCAGGCGAATTGCACACGAAACTTTTCGTCGATCTCGCCGACCCTGGCAGCTACCCGCGCTTGACGGCGATGGCGCGCGAACTGTACGAAGCCGTCGTTTCCCTGGGCGGCACGATTTCCGGCGAACATGCCGACGGGCTCTTGCGGTCGCCGTACCTCGACGTGCAGTATCCGCGCCTGCATCCGGCCTTCGCCGCCATTAAGCGGGCGATCGACCCGGATGGGTTGTTCAATCCCGGCCGCAAGATTCCTCTTACCGAGCATCCGGCGATCCATTTCAATCGTCTCGGCGGCCGTAGCGCGGCTCCGCACGATGCTGCCCGACTCCGCTGGTCTGGTGACTCGCTCAGCGAAGAAGCGGCGGCCTGCCATGGCTGCGGCGCCTGTCGCGAACCCTCCGCAACCTTGCGGATGTGTCCACTGTTCAAGGCGACGGGCGACGAACTGGCCTCGCCACGCGCCAAGGGCAACCTATCACGGCTCGTGCGGCTCGGTCCTTTATCGCCGGACGAGGTGAACACCGAAACAGCGCGGCGGGTGGCGGATTACTGCTTCAACTGCAAAATGTGCCATCTCGAATGCCCGAGCCACGTCGATATTCCGAAGTTGATGCTCGAAGCCAAGGCTCGCCAAGCAGAAAAAGCTAGCCTGTCACTTGGCGAGCGCGCCGTCGCGCGCATCGGCGCGCTGGGGCGGCTGGCCTGCCATTCGCATGGCGCGGCAAATTGGCTTGCCGATCGCCGCGCCATGCGCAAAGCAGGCGAATGGCTGACCGGCCTCGACGCCGACGCTCCCCTTCCCCGTTTCGAGCGCGGATCGTTCGCGGCTAAAGCGGCCCGCCTCCACCAGCCGGAAACCGACAAAGCGCTCGTCCTTTATTGCGACTACGATGTCCTGCATCACAATCACGCGCTCGGCTTGACGTTCATCCGCTTGATGAACGCGCTCGGCTATTCCGTGATCCCCTACACGGTGGACGGTTGCGGAATGCCCGCCTTGGATATGGGCGAGCTTGCCCTGGCCCGGCGCATCGCCGCACGGCAGATTCCGGCCTTGCACGCCCAAGCGGCGGCCGGCTTGCCTATCATATGTCTCGAACCAACCGCCGCCCTCACGCTGCGGGAGGAATGGAAAAACTTCCTCGACGACTCGCGCCTGGACGCGATCGCCGCGGCAACCGTCGAAGCAATGCGGTTCATCGCCCCGCTCCTTCCCGAATCCGGCCTGAAAGCGCACGCCGAGGAAAAAGTGGTCTACCACGCGCCCTGCCATTTGCTTGCCCTTGGCGACAAACCCGGTGCTCCGGCGTTGCTCCGGCGGTTCTCGGGATTGCAGATAGACGACGCCGACACCGGCTGCTGCGGCATCGCCGGAGCATGGGGGCTGTTCGCGAAGAACCGCGAGTTGTCGCTTGCCATCGGCGATGGATTGTTCCACAAGCTGACCACAGGCGGCTTCAGTCGCGCGATCAGCGAATGCTCCACTTGCCGGTTGCAGATGCGGCGCGGCGCACCGGCGCTGCGCATCCAACATCCCATCGAGCTTATCGCTGAAACGCTGCTGGCTGAGGCGGAAATGGTTGGCGGTGCATGATCGACTTTGAGGCCAGCTCTTCTTTGCTTATCGGCGTCGTCTCGGACACGCACGGGCTCGTTCGTCCGGAACTCTTGAAGCTGTTTGCCGGCGTCGATTGCATCCTGCACGCGGGCGATGTCGGCGAAGCTTCCGTACTTCGCGAATTGGAGCGCCTCGCGCCGTTATGCGCCGTTCGCGGCAACGTCGATCGCGGCGAACTGGCCGCCGCCCTCCCCTTCTCGTTGTTGACTAAATTTGGCGGCCTCGACGTCTACATGCTGCATGACATCAGCGAACTGGATCTCGACCCGCGCGCCGCCGCATGCTCCATCGTTGTTTACGGCCATACGCATCGACCGCTTATCGAAAAAAGAGACGATGTTCTCTATCTGAATCCAGGCAGCGCCGGACCGCGCCGTTTTTCCTTGCCCGTTTCCTGCGCACGGCTGCGCATCGAGGACGGCCGCGCTTCGGCTGAACTTCTTACGCTCTTACCTTAGCCCGGATAGGTCAGGCGGGCGATGATCACCGACATCGCCGTCCCGGCCAGATCGGCTAGGAGACCGGCGGCGACGGCGTGGCGCAGCTTCGTAACGCCGACCGCGCCGAAGTAAACGGCGAGCACGTAGAAGGTGGTCTCCATCGACCCTTGCATGATGCTGGCCATGTAGGCGGACAAGCTGTCCGGGTCGCGCTGGATGAGTTCGCTGACCAGGCCGAAGGCTCCGGACCCCGACAAAGGCCGCATCAGGGCGACGGGCAGAACGTCGGTCGGCATGCCGAACCAGGAAGTGACGGGGCTGACAATGGCGGCGAAGAAATCGAAACCGCCCGAGGCCTTGAACATGGCCACGGCGACGAGAATCATCACCAGGAACGGGATGATCCGCACCGCCACGTCGAACCCTTCCTTTGCGCCCTTCGTGGCGGCTTCGTACACCTTCACGCCGCGCGCATAGCCGAATACGAGGATGGCCATCATCAACAAGGGAATAATCCAATACTGGGTTATTTCGTCACCAAGCTTCGTTGCCTCGGCGACGTTCATCAAGCGGTAGGTGACTGTGCCGATCAATCCAGCCCCGAGCGCGTAAAGCGCGGCTTTGCCGTAACGGCCCGGCGGCGCGGCCAGGTCGGCGTCGGCTGGTTGAGCTTCAACCGCATCGGGCGGCGAATCGGCGGGCGCGGCGGAGGGCGTCGGCCGCCAATCGACCGGGATCTCCATGGGCTTGGCCAGCAGCTTCGCGGCGATAATGGCGATGGTAGTAGACGTCGCGGTGGCGATGAGCCCCGGCAGGATGATCGAGGCCGGATCGCTTGCGCCGGCGGCGGCGCGCACGCCGATCACGCCGAGCGGCAGGATAGTGACGCTGCTGGTGTTGATCGCCAGAAAGAGGCACATGGCATTGGTCGCCTGGCCCTTCACGGGATTCAGGCGGTCGAGTTCGATCATCGCCTTGATGCCCATCGGCGTGGCGGCGTTGCCCAAGCCGAGCATGTTGGAGGCGAGGTTGAGGATCATCGCCCCCATCGCCGGGTGCTCGGCGGGAACGTCGGGAAAGAGCCGGACCATCACCGGCCGAATGGCGCGGGCGATCAGACGCATCAGCCCGCCGGCCTCGGCGATTTTCATCAGCCCCAGCCAGAGCGCCATGACGCCGATGAGCTTGATCGCCAGTTCCACCGCGCCCTTCGCCGCGTCGAAGGAGGCTTCGGTCACGGCTTGCATCCGGCCGCTGCCTATGCCGCAAAGCACGGCCAGCAGCACCAGCCACAGCCAGATGTAATTGATGATCGCCGGCCGCCCCTTCATGCCTCACCCCTGAAAGCGAATCGATGGAATGGATTATACTCCATTCCCCGCTGCTTGGCGAGGCCGAGCCGCCTCAATCCTGCAGATCATGGAAAATAGTGCGGATGGCGGGAAGACCCTTGAAGAACGCCTCGACGCAGGCCGGGTCGAAGTGCTGCCCCGCGCCGGTACGGATGATCGGCAACACGTCCTCGAAAGGCACGGCTTCCTTGTAGACCCGCTTGCTGCATACGGCGTCGAAGACATCGGCCACCGCAACGATGCGGCCGACAAGCGGAATTGCCTCCCCTTTAAGACCGAAGGGGTAGCCCGTGCCGTCGAATTTCTCGTGGTGCGAAAGGGCGATGCTTTTGCATGTCTCGATCAACTGCGAACGGCTTCCTTCCATGATCCGCGCGCCGATCTGCGTGTGGGTTTCCATGACCTTGCGTTCCTCGGGCGTAAACCGGCCCGGCTTGAGCAGGATCGCGTCGGGAATGCCGATCTTGCCGATGTCGTGCATCGGCGAGGAGATATGGATCGCCTCCTGCTCGTCGCCGGGAAGGCCAAGCTGCTCGGCGATCGTCTTGCAGTAAAGGCCGACGCGCTGGACGTGTTTGGCCGTTTCGTTGTCGCGGAATTCGGCCGCCGTCGATAGGCGTATGATCGTGTCGTACTGGACGGCTTTGAGTTCCTTGCTCAACTGAGCGCTTTTTACGGCCACCGCCGCCTGCGAAGCCAGCGCCTTGACGAGCGGCACGGCCGCTTCCGGATAGGGGATGACCTCGTTATCGACGCTCAGGTGATTGATAAGCTGCAATACGCCGATCACGGCGTTGTCCACGTCGAGCATCGGCACGGTCATAATCGACTGCGTCCGGTAATTGTTCGCCTGATCGAAGGCTTTGTTGTGGTGATACGGCTTGTCGGACGCAATGGCGTAAGCGTCTTCCACCAGCTCCACCTCCTTAGTGAGCACGGCATAGCCGACGATACTCTCGGCGGAAATGGCGATTATACGCGAGGCGAAAGCGCGCGAAGCGGCTTCGTTGGCGCCGAGCTTCAAGCTTTCGTTCTGGCTCACCGCAAAGCGCAAACCGCCATCCTCTACGAGATACAGGCTCGCCGCATCGCTGTAAGTCAATTTGCGCGCTTCGGTGGTGATCTTGTCGAGCAAGTCTTCCAGACGGCGGGTCGCGGAGAGGGCGATGCCGATTTCGATCAGCTTGCCTAGAACATCTTCGTTGATGGTGATGGACGATCGGCTCATGGGCGCGCCTCCTCTACGGCACTTCTATCGGATCGCTGGAATTATAAGTTTATTCTGCTTTGACGTTTCTGTAAATCTCAATCTCGATAGTTTTCGCGATAACTGCCGGAGAATCACATCCTGAAGGGCGCAACGGCTCTCAATCCGGCCTCCGCGTCGCCGAAGCGGCGTTTGAGATCTTCGGCGGCTTCTTCGGCGGCCCGCCTCGCTGGCGGGCGTTGCAAATCGGCCAGGAAATGCAAAATTCCCAGGCGCCGGCCGACGCGGAACAGTTGGCGATTTTCACTCGAAAGGGAGAGATAAGCATCGAGGAGGCTCAACATGGCGGGTTTGTCGTCCGGAATCCGGCCTTCCACTTCCATCAGCAGATTCCAGTCGTGATCGCTCACGACCTGGCTTGAAATGCCATCGAGCGCGGCGATCATGGCGCGGATCTCGGCGACGACGCCATCCTCGTCAAGCGGCGTGAAGCCTCCTTCAGCGAGTTCCTCCTCCAAGGCGCTGCCGGGCAGGGGCGTGAATGTCCGCAGACGGATGAACTGCGGATTAATGGCGTTCAGGACGCGGGCCGTTTCGCCGGCGTGCTCGGCGCTGCGCTCGCGCCCGCCGAGACCCGGCATGATGTATTCCGACAGTTCCAGCCCGGCTTCCATCGCTGCGCGCCCGGCGGCGATGTGATGCTTGGCCAGAACGCCCTTGCGGACCTCTTTCAGCACGGCGTCGGACCCCGACTCCATACCGACATGAACGCGCGTCAGTCCCGCCTCGCGCAGCCGGCGAAGATTCTCCGCGCCGAGTTTGCAGAGGGTCATTGAGCGAGCGTAAGTCGTTACGCGCCGGAGCGAGGGAAAGCGCGAATAGAGATGCTTGAGCGCGGCTTCGACATCTCCGACAGGCAGAGAAAGGCTATCGGCGTCGGTGAGAAAGGCGCTTTGGCCGGCGGCGGAAAGGAAAAGCGCCACTTGGTAACTATACTGCGTCGGCAGCCCCGCCTCGGCGGCGGCGTTAAGCACCTCGTGAGTGATCCGCCCTCCCGTTCCGATTCGCCACGATTCCTCCAGCAGAAAGCGGGCGATTTCGGCCATGGCGTCGATATCGGAGCGGACGTCTTCCAGAGATCGGGCCTCGAACGCCGCGCCGCGATAGCTGATGCAGAAACGGCAACGGCCCCAGGGACAGTTGCGTGTCAGCCGGACCAGCAGACTACAAGCTTCGCTCGGCGGTCGGATGGGGCCGGCTTCGTAGCGCCAATTTTGGATTGGAAGAGCCGTCATTGCCGGCTCAGTGTAGAGGCTCCTTCGGAATCTGGCAATCGGACTTCTCGAAAGGAGAAATTCAACTCTCTTCGCCGATCGGAGTTCCGGCCATCGTTGGCCGCCGCACGACCAACGCATAGATCTGGCAGCCGACGCAAAAGCCGATCCCTGCTTCCAGTCCCGCGCAAGCAGCAAGTAGGACGGCGACGGCCTGCGGCGCATAGGCCACGCCCAGGAGTTGCGTTATCGCCAGCGCCGCCGCCATCAGCGTCCCCAGCTTGGCGGCGAAACGCTTCGGCGCGGCGTCGATCGGCTGGGACTTGATCCGCAACAGCGTTACGGCTGTCCTGGAGAGATAGTCAATCGGGCTTATCCGCGACTTTGTAAAACCGCGGATGGCGAAATCGATGGTCAGCAGGATCGCCAGCCAGGGTGCAGGCGCGAACGCGGCGACAAGCGCCGCTACGAACACAAAAAAGGCCGCAATTCGGGTGGCGGAATGATCGGCTTTCTCCTGGCTGATCGGGCAATGCGGCGACATCGAACCCTCCTTTTCGGGAAAACGCCCTTTTGTCAGACATCTTCGAGATAGATAGCCCCGTCTCAAGGTTTATTCCTACTTTCTTTTGGGTTAGTTCTGTATTTCCCTGTTTGTAACCGGGAAATTCCGCCGCCGTATACCTGATGTGGGATGAAGAACGCGCCCGAAAGCGTCTAACACAGTACCCCAAGAGGGGTTTTTCGGCGGCTCGCCCGTCTGAAAAGGAGTTCTTCCATGAGATTGGCAAACCCGGCTTGGCGTCGGATCACGATACTAGCCCTTCTCGCATGGATCGCCGCTGCGAGCGTCTGGACCTTCCGAACGGTGCGCGGCGACGCTTTCGACCCTGGGAGCATCAATATGAAAGCCCCTGAATTTTCTTCGGACACCCGTTGGCTGAACACGGATAAGCCGCTTTCGCTCGCCGCGTTGCGCGGCCATGTGGTCCTGCTCGATTTCTGGACTTACTGCTGCATCAACTGTTTGCATACCTTGCCGCGCCTGGCCGAACTCGAACGCGCTTATGCCGGCCAGCCGGTGCTGGTGATCGGCGTTCACTCCGGCAAGTTCGACCAGGAGCACAACGACGAGCGCGTCCGGGAGGCGATCGCCAAATACGATGTCCGCCACCCCGTAGCGATGGATGACGATTTCACCATCTGGAACGCCTACAGCGTCCATTCCTGGCCGACGCTTATCCTGGTGGACCCTTCAGGCAAGATCGCCGATACCTTCTCCGGAGAACCGGAACCAGGGCAATTGGAGAAAATCGTCGGCAGGATGCTGGACGACGCCCGCAAAGCCGGCACGCTGGCGAAGGCTCCCGCCTTCGCACCCAAAGCGCCGGTCATTTCGACCGACTTTCTGCGTTTCCCCGGCAAAGTGCTGGCGTTGGACGGCCGGCTTTTCATCGCCGATACGGGCCATCATCGCGTACTCATCGCCGACAAGAACGGCAAGGTAAGCGCCGCATTCGGCACGGGGCAAACGGGCTTCAAGGACGGTCCGGCGGCCGAGGCGCAATTCAACGAACCGCAAGGCCTGGCGTTGAACGGCAATGTTCTCTATGTCGCCGACCGCAGCAACCACGCCATCCGCGCGCTGGACCTGTCGAAAGAAAAGGTGACCACCATTGCCGGCGCCGGCAAGAAAGGTTCGTGGTCGAGCGGCGGCGGGGCGGCGCGAGAAACGGATTTGCGTTCGCCGTGGGACCTCAGTTTGCGCGAAGGAGGGCTCGACATCGCCATGGCCGGCAGCCATCAAATCTGGCGACTGTCGTTCACGGACGGCAAGATCGCCCCCTTAGCCGGCAGCGGCGCTGAAAACATCATCGACGGCTCGTTTTCGCGCTCCGCTTTCGCTCAGCCGTCCGGATTGTGGTTCGACGGCGATTATCTTTTCGTCGCCGACAGCGAGACCTCGGCCGTGCGTATTCTCGATCCGAAAGAAGAACGCGTCGGGACGCTGGTCGGCACGGGACTTTTCGATTTCGGCATGAAGGACGGCACGGGGCGCGCGGCGCAGCTTCAGCATCCGATCGGCATCGCCGGCAAAGGCGATCTGGTATATGTCGCCGACAGCTTCAACAACGCGATCCGCATCATCGACCTCGCGAAGGACGCCTTGGTGACCACGCTTAAAATCGGCGGCGTCGGCCCGCTAAAGGAGCCGCAGGGGCTTTCCGTGGACGGCGACACGCTTTACGTGGCCGACACCAACAACCACCGGATCGTGGCGGTAAACCTGAAAACGAACGAGGCGAAGCTCGTCGCGCTGAAGATGGAGACTCGGCCGCGCTAATGTGGTATAAATAAGCCATGAAAACCATCCCGGCGAATGCAGCATGAGAAACAATATATATTTGTCCCACCCGGCAGCGACGACCGTTGCGCTTGCCGTGATGGCGCTTATCCTCGCCGCCTGCACTTCCGAAGACACATTCCAAGACCCGCCGATCTTCTCTCCCGATGGCGACCAGGAAGCGTCAATCGATAGCGACGAGCCGCCGTTGGATGGCGACACGACCGACGATGACGCCCCCTTGCCTGATGGGGACGTGGACGACAAACCGGCCGACGGCGACGCATCGAACGACAGCGACCTGCCCGATGGCGACGAAATCAACGAAGACGGCGACGCGGAAATGCTCCCGACCGATGGGGACGTCGCGATCGACGAAGATGAAGATTCAAGCACCGACGGCGACGACGAGGCGACTGGCGCAGGCTATTATCAACCTGGTCCACTCGCGGTGAACCGCATAGCGGTAGCCCAAGGACAGGACGATGCGCCCGTCGCGTTTTTGATCTTCGCTCCGGCAACGGCGGGCGAATACGCCGTCGTCGTTTTTCAGCACGGTTTTTTGATGGCCAATTCGCATTACTCCCAAATGCTGACGCATCTGGCGAGTCATGGTTTCGTCGTCGTTGCGCCGCAGATGTACGCGCCGGGCGGCCTGCCGATCGGCAAGCCCAGCACGCCGGAGGAAGCCGCCCTGGCCGCGCAACTTTACGCCTGGCTGCCGGATCATTTGAGCGCTCTAGCCGGTGTGACGGCTCGCACGGACAGACTCGGCCTGGCAGGCCACTCGCGCGGCGGCAAAGTAATCTGGAGCGTGCTGAAAGCGGACCCGTCGCTTGCTCAGGCCGTCGCCGGCGCCGATCCCGTCGATGGCCAGGGCGGACCCTTGGGCGGCGAGCAGCGCGTCATCGACGGCCCGTTCGACTTCCCCTTCCCTTCGCTTGTCATCGGCGCACGGCTCGGCTCGCAGTCGGGCGGACCCCTGCAACCGGCTTGCGCGCCGGATGGCGACAATCATGTCCAGTTCTACGGCGCGAGCGCAAGCCCGGCCTATCACGTCGTCGCCGAGGAATACGGCCACCTCGACATGCTGGACGACGCTCCGCAAGGTTGCGGCCTGGAATGCTCCGCCTGCCCCGCCGGCCCTTCGCGTGCGCCCATGAGAAATCTCACCGCCGGCCAGCTCGCCGCGTTCTTCGCCTGGGCGCTCGACGGCCGCGATGACGGCTTGCCGCCGCTCGCTTCCGCCGACCTCGCGCCGATCCGCGTGACGATGGAAAACAAATAGCCGCTCGCCGTGCAACCATCGTTGCTTTTCGGCGGCGCTTGTGACATAATATATTTAGTGGATTTCTCCAACATTGTCCACGTCAGCCACGGAGGAGCTTGGATGAGCGACCCAGCCCAGGCGCCGAAGAAGCTCTACGTTCTCGACACAAACGTCATCCTCCACGACCACGAAGCGATCTACAAGTTCGACGAGCACGACGTCGTGATTCCGATCGTGGTGCTGGAAGAGGTTGACAAATTCAAGCGCGGCTCGGACTCGATCCATTTCCAGGCGCGCGAATTCATTCGCGAACTGGACAAGATCGCCGGCGAGCGGCTGTTCACCGAGGGCGTGCCGGTGGGCGATCAGGGGGGACGGCTGTTCGTGGTCGTCGGCGAACCCCAGTCCGAACGGCTCGCCAAGGCGTTTACGCAAAGCAAGCCCGACCATCGCATCCTTGCCGTGGCCGAGCAGCTCATCAAGGCCAACTCCAACCGGCAGGTGATCATCGTCAGCAAGGACATCAACCTGCGGATGAAGGCCAAGTCGCTCGGCATCCCGGCCGAGGACTATCTGAACGACAAGGTGCGCAATATCGAAGCGCTATACTCCGGCGCACAACTGATCGAAGGTTGTTCCAATGAGATGATCAACCGCTTTTACAACGATGCCTGCGCCGTTCCCTGGCAGGAAGCGCCGCTGGGCCAACAGCCGGTGGCTCATCAGTTTTTCATCCTCAAGAACGGCAGCACGAGCGCGCTGGCGCACTACAACCCCGAGACGATGCTTCTCGAACGCGTCATCAAGCGCCGCGCTTACGGCATCGAACCGCGCAACGCCGAGCAGACGTTCGCGCTGGAAGCCTTGATGCGCCCGGAGATCGAGCTTGTTTCCATCACCGGCAAGGCCGGAACGGGCAAAACGCTTCTCGCTCTCGCCTCGGCGCTGGAGCAGCGGCGCGAGTATCGGCAGATTTTCCTCGCGCGCCCCGTCGTGCCCCTTGGCAACCGCGACATCGGCTATCTGCCGGGCGACGTGGAATCGAAACTCAGCCCTTATATGCAGCCGCTATGGGACAATCTCGGCGTCATCAAGCATCGCTTCCCCTCGGAAAGCCGAGAGCAGAAACAGATCAAAGAGATGATCGACCAGGAAAAGCTTTTCATCGCGCCGCTGGCCTACATCCGCGGACGCAGCCTGGATCGGATTTTTTTCATCGTTGACGAAGCGCAGAATCTCACGCCGCATGAAATCAAAACGATCATCACCCGCGCCGGCGAGGGAGCAAAAGTGGTGTTTACGGGGGACATCCACCAGATCGATACGCCGTATCTGGACGCTCAATCCAACGGACTCACCTATCTCGTCGATAAAATGAAAAGCGTGCCGCTCTACGCGCATATCAACCTTGTCAAAGGCGAGCGCAGCGCGCTGTCGGAACTGGCCAGCAACCTGTTATAGAATCAGCGTTCACTGCATTCCTGGCTGGATGTCGATATTAATTCGGCAACAATCAGGCCTTGCGTTTCTTCCTACTGGGCTTGACGGGACAGCTGATTTGCCTCATAATTTGCCCAGGGTGCCATTCAGGAAATAAAAGGACTTTGTTCTCGCAGGGTTAAGTGGCGGCTGGTTTCAGCAAAGGAACAATTACAACTCAAAGGGGCCACATACCTACTTGGGAAGGGAGAACCTGATGAATAGCCGAGTCTTCATGATGGTCTGGCTGGTCGTCCTTCTTGCGCTGGGGAACTTCGTGCTCTCCGCGGGATGCAGCGATTCCGGCGATGATGAAGAGGAGACCACCGACGTCATTTCGGACGAGACGGGCATTAAGGAGGGAGGCGTTTTCCTGCCGCCGCTGTCCATCGACCCGCTCAACCCCGCGCCGAACGGCACGGTGACGGTCGTGGCGGATTTCCCGGGCGCGGACTCGATCGCTCTCGCTTTTGATGGCGCGGGGTGCGGGAGCCTGAGTCCCAATTCCGGCGCGAACCCGCTGTCGGTCAGCGGCAACGCCGCCGACGCCGGCTACTGCCGGGTGAAGGCGACGGTCGATGGAGCCTTGCAGGAGGCTTCCTTCACGGTGCTGGCCGCCGAGCCGCCCGTGCCGCCGGTGGACGTGCCGAACGGCATGTTCATCTTCGGGCCGAAACCGCCGGCCTCCGCTGCGGCGGGCCGCCCGACCGTCCAGTCCATCGACGGACCGGCCAGCTTCATCAACGGCTCCTCCTCCACGTACACGGTCAGCTACCAGGGCGAGCGCTCCGTCACCCACGCCATCATCGAGATCGGCGGCTGGGAAGGTTATTTCCTGACGCCCGTGGTTTCCAAACCGGGGAGCGTCGATATCTCCCTGGCCTTCGATCCGGACATCTACGACAAGCTGCCGCAGGCGAGGAGCACGCCGGTTCTGCAGATCTTCGTCTCCCTGATCGACGCGGCCACCGTCCTGGGCGATGCGTTCAATCTGGTCCTGAACGGCGTGGAGGTCCAGACGGGCGACGTCAAGGTGAGCCTTTCCTGGGATACCGCCTCGGACGTGGATCTGCACGTCGTGACGCCCGACGGCTGGGAGATCTATTACGGCAATACGACCGATTCGAACGGAGGGCAGCTCGATTTGGACAGCAACGCAAGCTGCACCATCGACAATATCAACAACGAGAACATCTTCTGGCCGGCGGGACAGTCGCCCCAGGGGGAATACGAAGTCAGCGCCGAGATGTACGCGGACTGCGAGACCGGCGGCGCGTCGGGAACCGTCACTATCACCTCCTGCGGCAGCGACAACCCGATCGTGCATGAATTCTCGCTCGGCGCGACCGGCGACCTGGAGGCCTGGACCTTCAACTCCGCGTGCAGTTTCCAGGTCTCGGGAAGCGTCAAGTACGAGGACTTCTCCGTCGCCAAGGACGGCCTCTCCGCCGCCGGCGCCATGGTTCCGGTCCGCTTCATCAAGGTGCAGGTGTTGCGCGATTCCGATAAAAAAGTGCTCGGCGAAGGCAGCACGAATGTTTCCGGCGAGTACAAGATCGACTTCCAGAACGACGGCGAACCGGGCTATTTTGTCCAGGTGGTCGCCAGCCAGGACAACGACCGGATCAAGCAGAAAGTGACCGACCTGGCCGGCAAGCTCTACGCCTGGAAGACGGACGAAGTCTTCGACGAAAAAGAGGAGCCCGTGAACGAGGGCGTGGATTTCGAGCTGAAGAAAGCCGACAAGGCCGGGGCGCTGAACATCTGGGAGACAGGCGCGAAGTGTTCCACCTATGCGCGCGTCTACAGCGGCTCTCCGCCTCCCCTGGTGACCTTCCTTTGGACGGAAGGACAGAAGCCGCTGGGGAAGGAATACTCCTTCGCTACCCGCAGCAACAAGATCTACATCCTCAGCATGGCTTCCGACCCGGACGAATACGACGACTTTGTGATCGGGCACGAGCACGGCCATTTCACCGCCTTCAACTATTCGCGGGACAACAACCCCGCCGGAACGCACGGCATCGATGGTTATTACGCGCCCACGCTGGCCTGGAGCGAAGCCTGGGCGAGTTTCTTCGGAGTCACCGCCGTCGGCGGCTCGACCTACATCGACACGAACGCCGGAGGGATCGGTTATATGTTCGATCTTGAAAATCTCCCGGCCGACGTACCGTTGGGGACGAAGGACGACAAGATGGAGGAAAACTGCTCCGAGGGGCGCGTGGCCGGAGTCCTCTACGACCTGTTCGACGACACCAACGAAGCCAAGGACACGCTGTCGGGCCTGGGCGTCTGGCGGGTCGTAACCGGCTATCTGAAAAAGAACGGAGCCAAGTTCAAGGACCGTGGCGTGGTCGGGGCCGACTTCGTGGACTTTCTGGACGGCTGGTTCTGCATGGGGCTGGGCGAAAAAGGCGAGGACGACTCGACCGGCGTGCGCGGGATCGTCAAAGGGCTGCACGGCTTCAACTACGACTACGCGGAGCTGGCCTCGTGCGAGTAGCGCGGCTGCCGGCGGCGGCGTGGGTCTGCCTGTTTTGGGTTTGCTCCGGCTGCGCCGCGGCCTCGCCGACGGCCTCCAAGCCGGAGCATCCCCTTACGGCCGCTTTCACCCCGGAGACCATTGCGGCCCAGCCGGGGGAAAGCGTCACGGTGATCCTGACCGTTTCGACCACCCGCGCCTTCGCTCGTGCGGGCCTGACGCTCAAGGTCCCGGAGGGAATGGCGCTGATCGCCGGCCAAGCGGAAAAGCCGCTTGTCAATCTTCGCCCCGGCGAGGCGATGACATTTATCTACGTCCTGCGCGTCGAGAAACCGGGAGAACTGCGGCTGCTGGCCGCGATCGCCGTCGATACGGGCGACCCTAACTTTGTGTTGAATCAGAGCGCGGTGGCCATCGTCAACCCGGCGCCGGAAGCCAATCCGCCGGAGGTCCGCACGGATGCGGAAGGCCAGCCGTTGCGCATCCAGTCGGTAAAAACTAAAAAGGCGCCCTGAGGCGCTCTATCTGCCGGGGCATGGCTGGCTTGATGCCAGCCATGGCCTTCTTTTTTTCAGGCATGCACGGCATCGCTTGCATGCACGTTCCCGTTACCGCAAAGCAGACTTTATGCCGGCCCGCGCAGCTTCGGGAAATCCCCTTCTATTCCTTTTCCCGCTCGCGATAAACCAGAATGCGGTTGCATGCCGGACAGGCGTGGAACTGATCGCCGCGGATCAGTTCGTTGTGCATCTGCGGCGGGATGGCCATGTTGCATATCGAGCAGTGACCGTGCTCGACCAACGCCACGGCAATGCCATCCTTGCGCTCGGCGATGTATTCGTACTTGAGGTATAGCTGTTCGTCGATCTGCTCGGCCAGTTCGTCCCGCTTATCATAAAGTTCTTCCAAGGTTCCATCCAGTTCCGCCAGCCGCTTCTCCAGCTCCCGGCGTTCCTTGGTCTGGGTATCGGAAGAGGTTTTGATTTTCGTGTCAAGCTCGCCCTTTTCCTGGCGTAAAAGCTGGATATTTTTCTTTATAGCGGCGATTTCCTCGTCCAGTTCGCCGCTCGACTTCTCCTGCGTCTCGATTTCTTTGATAAAGGCCTCGTACTGCTTGATGTTCTGAATCGCGGTTTCCTTGTTGCGGGTGTTTTTCAGCTTGATTCGCTCCAGATCCAGAAGACGGGTTTTCTCTCCCAGTTCCTCTTCCAAGTGGGCCAGTTGGTGTTCCTTCTCGTCAGACAGCTTCCGTTTCTCCAGCAATCCGCCCTCCATCTGGTTCAACTGGGCGGGGATCTTCTCGCGTTCGATTTCGAACTCGATGATCTCGTTGTCCAAAAGCTGCAATTCGACGAGTTGCTGGAGTTTGTCGCGCATCCGGCGGATCTGGGGGTTCATCACGACTGCCTTCCTTCTTGATGCGGGGGAGTGGAGTGTTGCGGACAGACGGTGCGCCCTTGAGGTAACTTGGCGCGCCGGCAGGAAACTGCAAGATGGCTGAAAATCACCGCGGCCTCGTTCAGTTGAAACCGTTCACGTCGGCTGGGGGGCGAAGGGCGTAAAAAAAGACGCTTGGGACTCAGACCAAGCGTCTTTCTTTCTTTACCCGCTCGTATTGGAAAAGCGGAGTACAAACACCATCCATGTCACCCAAGGAGCCACTCCAGCCTTTGCCTGCCGTTGGTGGGCCCAGCAGGACTTGAACCTGCGACCAACCGGTTATGAGCCGGTAGCTCTGACCAATTGAGCTATGGGCCCACACCAAATAGGGGAGGAAGTATAGTCTTTCTTCGTCAAAATGCAACGAAATTTTTAATCTTCGAAATAAAGCGGGCAGGAACAGGGCTTTTATGGGTAGTAGACGCCCGTCCGTTGGGGTCTGGCCTGATGCATCGGCCAGGCGGCTTCGTCGTCCATCCCGGTTCCGGGGATATCGTAGGCGCGGACCTTCAAATCGTCGCCGACGACGATGAGGTCGCCAGCCGGCGTAATCAAAAGCGGGCCAAATACCGGCGATCCAGGTTGCACCGACCAGAGGATGCGTTCGTCTTGATTCGCCGTTTCCTTGTAGATGTCGAGCGCCCAGATGCGGCCGGAGGCGTTGCCGCTGGGCACGTAAAGGATGTCGCCCACTCCTACCGCCGGCGTGCCGCCCATCAGACCGTCGATCTGGAATTCCCACATCGGGTCGCCAACCTCCAACTGGACGAAGGGGATGGCCACGACGATGCCTTTGAGCGCGCCGATGCGCATCTGGCGGGTGGAGAGGAAAAATGTCCCTTCCCGATCGGCGATGACCTGATTGGCGAGAAAGATATCGGCATCGCCCACCGCTGTCGAGAAATTGATGCTCTCACGCACCAGCAAATTCCAGGTGAAAACGTGAAACTCCTTGTCGGACGCGGCGTTGAGCCCCACGCCGACCGTGTTGGCTGAAACGGTCCTGATGGTCTGGTCCTGCGTGAAAAACTTGAAAGAGTTTTTTCGATCGCCGGTGGCGCGCTCGATTTGCTGCAACGTATCGCCCGTACCGACAGAGAGCAGTTCATAGTCGTTGCTGCGGGGTATGACCGGCGAACTGGGCGGCGCCAGATTGGCTAAGGTCCGGGTCCACACGGGCGTCGCAAAGGCGCTTTCCCAGTCGCCTTCCTCATTTTGGACGTGCAGAAATTCCAGCATGAAACATTTGCTGTCGCTGACCTTCTGGGCGCAGTAAACGAGCTTTACCGAATAGCCTCCCACAACGGCCGTCACCGAATCCACCGCCGGCGCGGCCGGCTGGGTGAGTTCGGTGTCGGGTTCGTATTCCACGCAAACCGTCTCTTCGGGGTCATCCACGCGGGCGATGATCTTGCCCCGCACGTCGGCGACGAATACGACCGGAGCAAACCCGAACATCTCGGCTACGACCGGCGTCGTCGCCAAGGCATAAAACGAATCGCACTGCCAGACCGGCTGCCCTTCGGTGCTTTCGATTGCGTGCAACTCGTCGAACAGGGTTACGTAGATGTTGCCGGTTTGAGTGCTCGCCGCCGACGACGCGACCTGGTGGTAGCCGGCATAGGGATTGGGCAAGCCGGGATCATAGGTCCACCGCAAACGCCCGAGCGTGATCGTCCGCGTGAAGATGCTTTCGTTTCCGAAACGGTCGGAGGCGCTGGCCAGGACGAAAACGTCCACCGGAAAAACCACGGTCCCCTGGAACAGGGCCGACAAATTCGAAATGACCAGGGGCAGCGCTTCGGGGCTTTCCACTTTTATCAGGCTTCGATTCTGCGGATCTTTCAATTCGAAATAGATTTCGGAGAGCCCGGAGGGGTCCTCAAATCGGACGGTCAACGCCGATTCGGCGGTGAGATAGCCCTTGGGGGGATTTTCCTCGTTCCATTGGACGGGATCCATCAACAGCACAGGACCTTCCGCATCGATCTGGAACTCGACCGAATCCTCCGTTGTCAGGTGCCCGTTTACTTTGTCGGTCGCGCGGGCCGTGAGCGTATGGGCGCCCGGCGTCTGGCTCTCGGCCGGAATGGCGTGGGTGATTGGCTGGTCTTCCGGAAAATTTCTGATCGTGGTCGCCAGCGTTCCGTCGATGAACAGTTCGACCGTTTTCAGGTTGTCGCCGGCGTTCAACGATACCTGGATCTGATCCGGGAAATAGAAGCTCTGGCCATCCGTCGGACTGACAATCTCAACGGCGGGATAAGAATGATCGACGACAACCGTTATCCGCGCCGACTCGACGCGTTCGCCGGAGAAAGCGCTGGCGCGGATTTCCACCGCTCCTTCCTCGAAGGCGGAGGCGTCCCATTCGCCGACATAGGGCGGCTGTTCCACGACGGCCACCGTCTCCGAGAAAACGACGATCTCAACCCGATCTATCGGAAGCTCCGAATCGACGTCCACCGCAATGGCGACCAGATCATCCATGACCTCGCCGTCCTTGGGGGAGATGAAGGTTACGAGAATCGGCTCGGGAATATCCGGTTCTTCCTCTTCCGTATCTCCATCTCCGATTTCGTCTTCTTCGGGCTCCCGTTCATCCTCTTCCGCCTGGTCCGGAGTATCGATATCGTCGATGTCGCCGTCCTCCGAAAGCGGCACGCAGCGATTGTAGGTGAGGTCGCATTTCATGGTCGCCGGACAGTCGAGGTTGGATTCGCAGTCGTCAATCGAGTCCTCGGAACTTAAGCAACGGCCGTCGATGCAAACCAGAGGCGGCGGGCAATCGACGAGAGTCTCGCAGGGAATAATCTGCTCCGCTCCTTCCGCATCGCCATCGGTCTCAAGCGGCTGCGCGCTCCCGCCGCCGCAGGCCCAGAAGCCGACGAGAACCGCCAGCAGCCATGCTCCCTGGGTGATCTTGATGCTCGCTGCGCGCATGCTACGGTCCTTTCCTACCAGCCTGTATCGCAAATGACGGTCGCGTCCTCGTAGCGAGGCGCTAACTCCTCATTATCAACTCATATTACCAAAGCAAAACGGTATAAGAAAAGAAAAACTGCGAGCCAAAAAGCTGCGAGCCAAAAAGATTGTCTGGAACCTTCATCTGACGTATACTCCCCCCGCCGGTCTGGACCGGCGCACGAAATGGGAGCAAGGAGTAGCGCATGCGGATCGCAATGGGCGTTGGCGTTGGGTTTGGAATCATCGCCTCCTTCTGGGCCGGCTGCGCCGAAAAGGGCCAGGAAGCGGCATCTCGGGATCTTTCCGCCTATTCCGAAGTCGCTCAGGCAGAACCCGGCGCCGATGCCGGGACCGCCAGTGGTTCCGCCGGGGAAACGACTCCAGGAACAAGCGCCTCCGGGTCGGAATACATTACCAAGCAATTCGACCTGAACTTCGATCAGGTTCCCGACGTCTACAAATACTATGTCCTCGAACCGGACCCCGACAAGGGCGGCAAGCGCCATCGGCTGGTCAAGCGGGAACTGGATTTGAACGGCGATGGGCGCATCGACGTGATTACGGTTTACTCGCCGCAGGGCGAAATCGAGAACGAATCGTTCGATCTGGATTTCGATGGGCGCATCGATCTCGTCGATCATTACGTGAAAGGCCAGGTCGTCCAGAAGTCGGTCGATTTGGCGTTTGACGAACGCCCCGACATGTTCAAGTATTATGCGAAAGGCGCATTGTTGCGGCGCGAGAAAGACCGCAACAATGACGGCCGCATCGACTATTGGGAATACTACGAGAACGGCCAGTTGGACCGTATCGGCGCCGATCTCGACGGCGACGGAAAAGTCGATAGCTGGAAAACCATAGAGCGCAAGGCGGAGCAGGAGCAAAGCAAAGGAGAGCCGGCAAATCAAATGCTACAGCCCGAGGCCCCGGCAGGAAACGCCGCGCCAGCCGCCCCGCCCGCGGCGCCGGCCGCGCCGGCGAAACCTGCGCCTCCGACGCCTGCGCCAGCCCCTGCGAAAAAGTAAAAATACGCTTGTCCTTCGCTATGCGGCTTGGTTGACGCCGCCCCTGAGACCGTGTTACCCTACCCCCATCGTTTTTCGTTCGCATTAACAAGGAGATAGGCGTGGCGCGTTACATCGCCATCGCGGGCAACATGGGATCGGGCAAGACGAGTCTCGTGGAATTCCTGCGCCGTCGTTACGACATCCGCGCCGTCAGCGAACCCAACGACGAAAATCCTTACCTTGCCGATTTCTACGGCGACATGGCGCGATGGGGGCTGCAATCGCAGTTGTTTTTCCTGACACGCAAAGCGGCGCTGCATCGGACGCTGCAACGCGGAAAAAAAACGGGCCTCCTGGATCGGACGATCTATGAAGATGCGGAGATCTTCGCACAAAATCTCTACCTTACCGGCCAACTGGCCGAGCGAGACCATCGCTTGTATCGGATGGTCTACCGCGAACTGGTGCGCGGCGTCGAGCAGCCGTCTCTGCTGATTTTTTTGCGTTGCCGCCTGCCGACCCTGAGAAAACGTATCGCCATGCGGGGCCGCGAGATGGAGCAGAAGGTATCGAACGCCTATCTCTGGCGGCTGAATCATCTCTACGGCATGTGGGCGGCGCATTACAAACGTTCGCCCGTCATCACCATCAACACCGACCGCATCGACTACGTCAGCGATCTTACCCAGCAGATTCAATTGCTGAAGACCGTCGAATCCGTCGTCAAGGCAGGTTGATTTTCAAGGATACGGCGCGAATCGTAAATCGCGCGAAGACAATTGTCTGGATGGCCGCGATATGGTAAACAAAGGCCCAGAGGACAGGCGATGTTGCGATTGGTAATCATCGACGATTTGGGTCAGATGGTGAAAGTGCCGTTCATCCGCGACACGATCTCCATCGGCCGCAAAGAAGGCAACACGATCCGCCTCTCCGAGCGCAATATTTCCCGCCACCACGCCGTCCTGACGAAAGAAGACGACCAAATTTACATCGACGATCTGGACAGCTTCAACGGCGTCATTCTCAACGGCAACCGCATCACGCGCAAAACCGCTCTTTATCCCGACGACCTGGTCGAAGTCGGCGATTACAAGATCTGGCTCAAGCAGGACGCGGACGAGCGAAAAGCCAAGCTGGAAATGGACGCCGTGCTGGCCGAACTGGAGCGGCGCGAACGAGCGGCGATCGCCGCCGACGAGTTCGACGCCGATCTGCCGGATGCTGCGTTGGACGACGACGAAGGCGCGTTGCCGCGCTGGACCGGCGAGATGCCGCCGGGCGCCCCTCCCCCCACGCCTCCGGCGGAGACGCCGATGCTGAGCGTGGAAGCCGCCGTGACGGCGCACATCGAGCGAGTTTCGGCCGAGCCCGCTCCTATCGTCGGGCTGAAAAACAGCCTTTCGCTTCATTCCCGGCCAACCGAAATTCTGCCGGCCTGGCAGGAAAGCGCCGCCTTCTCCGCCTCGGCCGAAAAAGGATCGCCGACAGCAGAGGATGCGGCGAGAAAAGAAGCCGTCCCCCTGGACAAAGTTTCGGCCATAGCCGAACCGGCGAAGCCGTTTGAAGCCTTGCCGTCCGTTCCCAAAGCGCCGATGGCGGCGGAAACCGACGCCGACGTTGAGCTTCAAACGGACGAGCCGCCTTTAACGGAGCGGCCCAAGATCGTCGAGAAAGAAAAAGAGGAATCCCTGCCGCAGATCTCGCAGGCTGCGCCAGAAGCCGTTGTCGAACGCAAGCCGCCGGCGCCTGCCAAAGAGATTGCCGCCGAGGAGCCGCCCGCTTCAGACGAGTGGGACGAGCCGCTTCCAACGCAGCGGCGCGGCCTATGGCTCGGCATCGGCATTGTTGCGGTTGCCGTTATCGGCCTATTCGTCGCCTGGCCGGGTTCTGAACCTTCTGAGCCGGAGGATGCGGCGCGAATCGTCGAGCCCGTCGCGCCGTCTCCCGCGCCAGCGGAACCGGCGCCGCCTGTCGTCGCCGAGCCCGTTCAAGCCGCGCCGACCCTGCCTCCGGCGCCCGCTCCGGAACCGGTGGACGAAGCCGCCGCCCGGGAAGCGTTGGCGCGCTCCACCGCCGCCAAACAAACCGCGATCGAACAGGAAGCGCAACGGGCGCGGGGCGAGGAG
The DNA here is from genome assembly GCA_003598065.1 of Myxococcales bacterium. GTDB lineage: Bacteria > Myxococcota_A > SURF-8 > SURF-8 > SURF-8 > SURF-8. The sequence continues at coordinate 68,033 of QZKR01000031.1, forward strand.
AACCGCATTCGCGGCGAACTGGTCTCGACGGCGATGAGCGAAGCGGAAGGATTCATGGCTCGCCAGCGCTGGCAGGAAGCGCGCCGGACGCTGAATTCGCTCATCGAAGCCATCGGTCCCGATCCTGCCGCCGTAGCCTTGCGCGACAAAGCCCAAGCCGAACAGGAGTACAAGCAAAGCTATCAGAGCGGCGCCAGAGCGCTGGCCGCCAGCAATTATCTGATGGCCCTGACACAACTGGGGACCGTTCCCGAGAGCAGCTACTATTACCCCGAGGCGCAGAAAAAATTCATCACGACCCAGAAAAAGCTGGTCAAAGCGAACCTGGCCAAAGGGTGGAAGGCCTATCAGCAGAATCATCTTAGCGAGGCCGTGGATTTCGCCGAAAAAACGTTGGGACTCGACGCCGGTAATGCCGACGCCTTAAAACTAAAGAGTTCAGCCGAAAATAAACTGGCCAGCGCGCCGCCTGTTTCCAAAAAACAAGCCCAGCCGGAACTTTCGGCGGAAGAACACTACCGGCTTGGCACGGCGAATTATCGCACCAAACGATTCGACCAGGCGATTCTCCATTTCCAGGAAGCGGTGCGGCTCGACGGCAATTACGCTTACGCCTTCAGGGGACTGGGCGTCTGCTACGCCCAGCTAAATGAATACGACAAAGCCATGCTGGCCTATCGACGCTACGTCAGCATCAACCCCAACGCCTCCGACGCCGACGACGTGCGTCGCATCATCGCCGATTACGAAAAGCAGAAGCGCTGATTGGTCGCACGGCCGTTGAGAAGAGATTCGTGATGTCGCTGAAAAAAGGATCGCTAGGGGGAATGATCGTCGCCGTTACGGCCTTTTGCTTCGCCGGCTGCAGCGAATCGTCGTTCTCTTTCGTTTCGTCCGACGGCGACTTGAATCTGGATGGAGACACCGAAACGGACCTGTCGGAACAGACGCCGTCCGATGGCGACGACGATCTTATTCCTCTGCCCGATGGCGATGTCATCGGCGAAAAAAGCGAAGAAGAAACAGACGCAGAGGAGGAAGCGCAGAGCGAAACAGAGGAAGATTGGGATCCTCCCTCCCCGCCCGGATTGGAAGGGCTGCGCCTGTCCGCTTTCAGCGGCCACAACATCGCGATTCGCTGGGCGCCGCTGGTCGGCGACGGAACCGTGATCGTCGAGCGCTACAACGACGACGCAGGCGACTGGGATAAGATCGCGCAGCGACCGGCGGCGGCCGGTCGTTTTCTCGATCTGGCGCTCACTCCGGAAACGCCTTACCGCTATCGTCTCACGCTTTGCGACGACGGCTGCCGTGAGCCATTGGTCACGGAAACGGTCAGCACGCCTCCCACGACGCTGCCGCCGATGACGGTGAACGTGCATGAAGCGGAGGCGGCGGACGATCTCGTTTTGTTCGGCGCCGTCACCACGTATGAAGACGTAACGAGCGCCAGCCACGTGGCCGCCGTCGATAAGAACGGCGTCGTCTGGTGGGAATTCACGGGAAGCGAGGGCGGCGCGATTACGGAAGTGCAGCCGCTCGACGATCGCACCTTGGCGATCGGGCAATACATGACCTTCGTGCGTCTCGATCTCGACGGCCGCGAATTGTTCCGCTACGGCGGCGCGCTGGCGCACCACGACATCGATCCCGTTTCCGACGGGCGTTTCATCTATCTGACCTTCGACGAGTTCGAAACCCAGCCCGGGTATATTGTCAGCGGCGACGGCATCGAGATTCTAGGCGCGGACGGCCGAACGGTGGAATGGTCCTGGCTGGCGCGCGATCATATCCCGCTGTCCGATTACAATCTTATCGACATCAACACCCAGCCCTTCGGCCTGGGCCACGACTGGACGCACGCCAACGCATTGACTTACGACGAGACGGAAAACAAGGTCTATATCAACGTCCGCAACCTCGACCGCATCTACAAAATCGATGTGGCCACCGGCGGCGTGGACTGGATCATGGGCGACGGCGGCGATTTCGGCGAGGGATTGTGGGCGCACTCCCACAACCCGCATTTCTTTTTCCCCGAAAACCGTTTCCTGCTGTTCGACAACGGCTTTCAGCGCGGCGATTTCAGCATGTACAGCCGGGTGATCGAAGTGGTTTTCGATCCCGAAGCCAAGACCGCCGAAATCGTTTGGGAATATCGCGAAGATCCGGATTTCTACAGCTTCGCCCTGGGTTCGGTGGAGCAAAAGCTGGACGGTACGATTCTCGTCGATGACGGACTGAACGGCCGCCTCTTCGAAATCTCCCGCGAGAAGCGCAAACTATGGGAACTCAAGCTCGGGACCGGTTATGTGATCTATAAAGGCGTGTCGGTCGATAAAACGTTCTTCACCGAGTGGTGAAGAAAAATACCGCTCTGAAACGTTTTCCCTGGCAAACAAAAGAAAACACCCCTCCCCGCATGGAGAAGGGGTGCGGTATGTCGGAGAACAGCGAAACTTCGTTTTAAGCGGTCGGCTGGCTCTGAGCGCTGGCGAACGCTTTCTGGAGTTCCACCGCGAGGCGGGAAATCTTTCGCGACGCCGTCTGCTTCTTCAGCGTGCCCTTCGCCGGCAACGACATGATGTGGCTCATCAGCTTCGGGAACGCCAACTTGGCTTCCTCCAGTTTGCCTTCCTCGATCAGGTCGCGCCATTTCTTGAGGGCGGTTTTCATCCGCGAACGATTGTTGCGGTTGCGCAGGCGCGCCGCTTCGCTGGTTCTGATTCGCTTGATGGCCGATTTATGATGCGCCAAAGTATCCTCCTCGCGTTTACCACACCGCCTGAATCGACGGTTTTTCTATCCAACGGACCACCGTGAATACCCTAGGAAGGGCTCAATGTCAAGTATTTTCTGGCGGTTCGCCAAGTCGCAAGCGGGTTTGCGAAACTTTCAGAAATAGTACCGGAACGACGCGCCGGCTTCGATCCAGAACCCCGCTCCAAATGCTCCGATGGCCACGCCAGGGCTCGTCTGAAAAACAAGGTCGAAGGGTTGCTCGTTGAATTGGAAAGCCAAGCCGATCGTCGGCGCAAGACCGCCAAACACCGAAGAATTTCCTCCAAAATAGCCCAAATAACGGTTGCTTCCAATAAAAACCAGGCCAGCTTGCGGACCGACGTACCAAGTAAGAGCGAACTTGTCCTCCGTTACGAATTCGTGCAGCCAGAAAAGGTAATTCACCGTCAGGTAACCGCCAATACCAAAAGCATAAAAAAGACCGGCGTTAGCCTGGACGCTCATCCAGTCGGCGACGAAGGTGTTGGTCGAGACGCCGACGCCCGGGTAGCCAAGGTTCATGCCCAGGCCGAAGCGGCCCGGTTTCTCGATATCGTGCGCCGACGCGGGCGCGGCATAAGCCATTAAAACAAGCGCCAGCGCCGCAACAACCAGCGCCTTGCGCCAGATGCGAAACGCCGTTTTCCGCCAAGCCGTCGCCCCTGTTGTCAACACGTTCATGGTCTCTCTCCTTGCGTGCGGGTGGTTCAAACACTTCCGGCAAAAATCATCGGTCGTCGATTCCCCTGTAAGAATGACGAATGGCTGAATTCTATTCCCAAAGAAGACATCAGTGGCAGGAAAATCGGGTTCTTATTCTCGCCCGGACGCACAGTCATGCCGCTCCCGTCTTTATCTGGATTGCGCTATGAGAAACTGGACAAGCATGTCGTTTTCGTCGAGGACGGTGGAGCGGAACCGTTCCGCCGCTACGAACTCGGTTCCCTGCGCCGCGAGACCGGCCGCTCCTTTGATGAGCTTCGCCCAGTACGGTCCATAGTTGTCGAGCGACAATAAATCCAGCATCGGTACGGACAAACCGGCGCGCCGCACCCGCTGCTTCTGGTCGTGGAGCAGCGTTTTGAGCATGTTGACGTGTTTCAACGCGGCGGTGATCTTGCGCTCCAGCACATCGGCGATATCGACCGCCGTTTCGCCGACGTCGAAGTGGCGCGTGAAATACCAGCAGCCTCGGACGACGTGGGGCGTCAACCCTTCCTTGCGATGCTCGGGATGGAAATTGGGATATGCCGCCGCCCATGCCGCGTCGGCGGCGGCGCGCGCGGCAATCCAATGGTCCGGATTCTCTTCATCGGTCGAGCCCGGATCGAACGAGAGAATCACATCGGGGCGGAACTCGCGCACGGTACGGATGAGTTTCTCGCGCAGTTCCCCATACGGGGCGTCCATCAGTTCGCAGTCGCGGTAGTCGAGATGGCGCGTGCGGGCGACGCCGAGCGCAGCCATCGCCGACTCGAATTGTTCGCGATTGACGGCCACGGCCTCGGCGGGCGAGAGGTCGATGGCGTCCTTCTCGTCCTGCGTGACGCGCACCACCATCACTTCGCAACCGGTGCGCACCCACTTGGCGATCGTGCCGCCGGCGAAAAGCGTTACGTCGTCGCCATGCGGCGTAACGGCTAAAGCACGTTCGGGTATGAAAACCATGCGAAATCTCCGCTACTGAACCAGGTTCATCACGCCTACTTTGATCAGCCAGAGAGTGCCCACCACGCGCAGGATGCGCACCTGGGCCACCAAAAAGAACTTCCAAAAGGGCACTTCCACCGCGCCGCAGGCGAGCCCGCCGACGGTGAAACGCAGCGGCGTCAGCGCGCCGAGAACGAGCAGCGTCAAACCGAAGCGATTGGCGCGCTCGTGGTTGCGCAGCCCGCTCTTCGTCAGAAAGTTCGTCAGCCAGCGCGTCTGGCGCATGGCGCGGCCGATGAAATAACAAATAGAAATGCCGGCGATCGATCCGGCGTACGCATAAAGGGTGATCGTCCAAAACGGCAATCCGCCGATCAGCGCAAACATCAGAAACGCGTCGTGCGGAGCGATATTGGGGAAGACGTCGCCGATGAAGAAACCCAGCGCCACGCCGAAGGGACCGAACGTATCGACAAACCACCGGCTAACTGTAAACAGCGGTTCTTTGAAGAAGTAACCCAGCAGCCCCAGGGCGGCGATCAGCGCCAGAAGGCCTAACGCGAATTGCAGCGTCAGCTTCTTCCAGTTGAACGGCAGGACATTCCCGTTTGCCCCTGAAGACATTTCAAAAGCGTCGTCGCCCACTTGATTCTATTCCTCGCGAGTTGAATAAAGCTCGCTGAAGTACTTGATGAGCAGCTTGTCAGCCATGGCCGGCGACAGAACGTTGAGGATGTCGTTGATCGGCGCCATACGGTTCGGAACCGTCGAAGCGCCAATACCCATCTGACCCATAAGCGTGGCGAACATCTCATCGCTCAGCATCTCGGGCGTCAACGCTTCCAGCATCTCGCGCAGCGTTTCGATGCCGGTGGGCGGCAGATGTTTGGCCGCCTCCACCGAGGCCGCAAGATCGACGAGCAGCGCATCGACATGCGGCGTGTTGCCCGCGGACACGGAAAAATGGAGGTTCTCTTTGTAACCTCTGATGCCGAGCTGGGGCTGAATGTACCAACCGCGCAGCCGCATCTCGTCGGCGACATGGAAGACGTTGACCGTATCGGACGCGACGGCGACGAGGCTCATGTCCGGTTCGCCCATCACGTAAAAATCGGGCATCTTCCTGACGCCGGCGATGAGCTTTCGCGTCGCTTCCAATATGCGCCGCGCCAGTTCCAGGTAGCCGGCCTCGCCCAGAAAATTCGTCGTCGCCCAAGCAGCGGCCAGCGGCCCGCCGGAGCGTGTGCTTTGAATGGTCGGATTGACGACGGTGTAGCCCGTCCAGTCGGAGCAGGAAAAGAACTGATGCTCGCGCAGCGCTTTGTTGCGATAGAGCACGACCGACGCGCCTTTGGCGGCGAAAGCATATTTATGCAGATCGAGCGACAGCGAGGTCACGCCGGGAACGAGGAAATCGAAATCCGGCGCGGAAACGCCGAGCTTGCGGAAATAGTACAACAGAAAACCGCCGATGCAGGCGTCCACATGAAACAGAAGGCCGCGCTCTTCGGCGATCTTGGCGATGTCGCGGATCGGATCGATCGTGCCGTGGGAATAGGACGGCGCGGAACCGACCAGCAGGATCGTATTCGGCGTGATCGCCTCGCGGATTCTTTGCGGATCGGCGCGATACGTGGTGCGATCGACATCCACCGTGACCGCTTTGACGGCAAGATAGTGCGCGGCCTTATGGAACGCGGCATGCGCGGTGATCGGCAGCACGATCTCCGGCTCCCTGACTTCCGGCCGATGGACCCTCGCCCAGTCGCGCGCCGCTTTGACGGCGAGGATAATGCTCTCCGTGCCGCCGCTCGTAAACGAACCGACGACGTCCTTGTCGCCGTGGACATGCGCCTTGGCGAAGGCGACCAGTTCATTTTCGATCGCGGCAAGACTGGGGTAGACGGTCGGATCGATAGCGCTCTCCGTGAGGTACATCGTGAAGGCGCGCTGACTGACTTCCGTTGTTTCGGTGCCCGGATCGTATATATAAGCCCAGGTGCGGCCGTCGCGCGCGTTGAGGTCGTTCGCGCGAAAAGCTTCCAAAGCACGAAAAATCTCATCGCGGCTCAAGCCCTTTTCACGCAACCGCATAGCTACCTCCAACGGGTATGGTAATGATCAGCGTGTCTTGTTCTGTTTCAACTCGCGCGGCGGCTCATCGGCGCCCTTGGTGGATTGCCCGGTTTGTCGTTTGGCCGTGGATTGGGATGAATCAACCTCCGGAAAATCGTCAAAACCTTTTTTGAGCAAGTCGAACGCCGTTTCTCCCAACTTGACGAGATCCTGTCTGCAACCGTCTTCGAACCAATCGCGCAAAACGGCCCTTATCACCCCGAAGATCGCGCCGCCGGCGATGCGCGCTGCGCGCACGTCGGCGGGGTTGTCGGCAACGGCGGGAATCAGCCGATCGGCGATCACTTTTTCCCATTGGTTGTCATATTCCGTCTGGCGGGACGTGAGAAACGGCGAGGCAAAAATGATCCGACGCTGCAGTAGAAGCTCTTCCTTGATCTCCATGAAATAGGCGGCTATCGCCAGACAACCATAGCGGACGGCCTTGAATGGCAGCTCTCCAGCCTCCGGTTGGCGGACCAATTCGGCCAGCCGGGATATTCTTTCCCGTTGATAGGGGAAGACGACGTCCTCCTTGGATGGGAAATAGCGGAAAAACGTGCTTCGGCTGATCTCCGCCGCCTGTGCGACATCATCGACGGTTATATGGTCGAACCCGTGCTCTAGAAAAAGGCGCGTCGCGGCGCGGATCAATTCCTCGCGAGTGCGAAGCTTCTTTCGTTCTCGAAGACCGATACTCATGACATCTCCTGAAAAACTTTACAAAATCAATGTTGTCAGTATAGTGACTAGACGTTGGATGTCAATTGGAACTGAAATTATATTTGGAACTTAAGCCCACATCGTCCGGCCTGAAAGAACCGTCGCCATGCGCTTTACCGCTCTTCCTCGTTCGTGCGCGCCAACCGGGTTGATTATTCTCTTCTCGATAGTCACAGCCGCGCTTTGGGCGGATGAGCCGAAATACAGAAATCCCAATCCCGCCTTCAAACTGCTGCCGCCCGAGGAAGAAGCAAGATTGGCTCCGATCAAACTCGGCAAACCGCCGGCCTTTTCCTCCGACGAATTGAAAAAGATCCAGGCCGGCGACGTCGTCGTTCGCAAGCTGGCGGAAACCGGCGATCGGCGGCGATACGAAGCGATCGGCAAAGTGGATTTGCCGCCCAAGGCGGTAATGGCTTTCATGCGCGACTATTCCCTGCGCGTCGGCGTCATGCCGCACAACGAAAAGGTCCATGCCGAGTGGCAGGGGAACATGGCCGTCGTCGATATGACGCTGAAGGTGGGGCTGTCGCGCGTCTCCTATCGGCAGAACATCCTCCATTACCTGGATTCCTACATGGAGTGGGAGTATGTGCATGGCGATCTGAAGCACACGGCCGGCTACTACAAGTTCTTCCCCTATTCCGAAGGCCGGAAAACGCTCGTCGTCTACAACGTAGAAACCGATCCGGGTCTGCCTTTGCCCGGCTTCCTCCTCGACCTGCTCACCAAAAGTTCGATGCCCGATGTGATCCGCGCCATCCGCAAGGGCGCGGCGCTGAAACAAGGCCAGGCCAATTCAAATTGAGAGCGCTCACGGCGTCGGCGCGGCTTCGGCCGGCGGTTCTTCGGCGGGCTTCGATGTTCCTGTTCCTTCTCCGGGCGACACAGCGGGCGACTCCTCTTCCGCCGCTTTCTCGCTCTCGAATCCCCACAACTTGAAGGGGATCTGGATGCCCACCGACACGGCGTCCACGGCGCGGGCGTTCTTGCCGGGAATCAACGACAAGGTGCGGTAAGCGGCGTAAATCTGCAGCGGCGCGCCGAGTCTCAGGAAACTGAACTGCGCTTTAAACTGAAGAGGGTTTTTATAACCGGGACGATAGTCTCGCTCGCGCTCCCAATCCCAATGCGGCGCATCGCTGTCCCAGTCGGACTGTTGCAGATGCACGAACGTGTAGCGGGCGGACAGCGAAATGATCGGCGGCAGGCTTTCAGCTTTCGCCGCGCGATGCCCCACAAGCCAGGTTCCCCATGCCGGACCTTTGTAGGGAACGCCGGTAAGTTCGACAGAGAACCCCGACAAATCTCCTGGATCAAATGTATAGTTCTTGCCCACGTACGGGGCGTAGTTCAAGAGCAGCGGATGCCGCTCGCCGGTCGGCGTCGTCAGCGTCCGGGCGAACCACGTTTCGTAAAACACGTCCACGCCCAAGACGAGCCGGTCGTCCAGCTCGTCACGGAAACGCTTGTCCAACCCAAGGTGAAAGGCAAGATCCCCCTGCGACTGCAAATCCCAATTGGTCGTGCCGATGGCGACCACCTCTTCCGGATCCGAGTTTTCCCCCGTCGGGATGCTTCCCGTCACGGTCAAGGCCATAGCCACGGCGGTTCGCTCGAAGACGTCGAAGTGATCGGTGAAACGATAGCGCAGGCCGACCACCATATCGGCGAGCGTCCCGTGGTTGCCGTCGAACGCCTCCGGCTTCGGCTGGCCCATGGCGTTGGTCCATTCCCAGAAATCCTCTTCCGTATAAGCGTGGCCGAGGCGCGACTGATAGTCGCCGGGAATCCACCCGAAACGCGGGTCGATCGTCGAGCGCAAGAGTACGGGGATGCCGACGCCGAGAGACAGATAGTCGAGGATGCCGAATTGAAGCTGATTGATGAGCACATAGTTCTCGACGTACGGTTCCGGTCGGAGGATGCCTTGCAGACCCGAGCCGGGTTCGTAGCTCTTCAGTTCCTCGACCAATGGCGTCTTGTCGCCGTTGTTGTCGTAGGTGCGCGACACCCAGGCGTAGACGAACGATTCGTCGAGAAGAAAAGCGAATTGCGGCAGGGTTTCGGTGAAACCGGCTTGGGCGACGGAAGGCGACAGCAGAGCCATAAGCGCCGTGAGACGAATCAAGACCGTTGGCGTAAGCAAGAATGGAGGGCGGTTTCGGGTTTTCATTTCGCCCTCCCCTCATCGACCATCCGTTGCAGATCAAGCGTCCGGATAGGCGCGAAGGGCGCGGGGACGAGGCCCATTCCATAATAGGCCAAACGCCGCTTGGGCTCGAAAACGACGGCTTCCATCGAGTCGCGCGGATCGACCAGCGCACTCACCCGCATAATGGAGAAAGCCTCGTCGGCATCGATTTCGCCGTAACGCTCGCGAATCTTCTCGCCCAGCGTAAAGAACGTTCGCGTCGATCGCGGGTAGTAATTGCTCCATTCGAACTGCGCCTTGGGCGAGAACGGCCCGAAGACCACAATCGGGTCCATGTCGGGAATGTTCTTCATGAAGTGGCTGGCCATGCGCAGATCGTCGGGGCCGATCGAGGCGAAGGGCCGGCCGCTGGCGTCAAGATTGAGCGGATCATCCGTTTCGGGTCGGTAAACGAAAAAGCCGTCGCGGTCGGCATAATCGGGATTGCCCAACTCGAAAGGCGTGCGGGTGCTGGCGTCGAGTTCGGCGGCGGCCAGATCCCCCTTTTCGTCCGCCAGCAGCATGTTCCAGCCGAAGGTATGGCTGACGCTATGCAGATAGGACAGCCCCTCCTCCACGTCCGAAGAGCCGGCCAGCAATTCGCGCATCATGAAGCCCATCGGCCGGCCGGAGGCGAGAAGCTGGACGTCATCGAGGATTTTCGCCAGGCCGGAAAAGTCGGGCGCGGCGAGAATCTCGCCGGCATGACGAAAGATCGAATCGACCACGCCGCCGACCAGCGGATTGTCCAAGGTGTCGGAGTTGTTGATCGTGACCGCGAGACCGTCGAGATTGATGCCCGAAAAACCCCATAAAAGGCCCGTCCAGCCGAACGTGGCGTGCGGGATGCCACTGTCGGGAATATGAACGGCGACCAGGGCGTGCTCGTGCATGATGTCCGAATCGATCAGAATGTAATGGTGCGCCAGAAGCGGTTCGCCGCTCGGCGTCGCCGAATCGCGCAAGCCGAAACTGAAGGTAGGCGGCTGGGTGCCGTCCGGCGGCCCGGTGTTCGCCACGTCGCGGAAATGCGAACCGCCGCCCGTGCGTTCGGCGTAGCCTTTCGTCGTAAAGACGAAGCGTTCGTCGCGCATGTTGCGGGGGTGAAACGGCTCCGGCGAATAGATATGGCTCTGATCCTGGATCTGAATGACGACGGCCACGGCGCTGGCCGCCGGCAGTCCGTCGGGCGGCGTGAAAACGAACTCGTAATCGCCCTGGCAATCCTTGTCATGCGGGTATTTCGGCTCATCCGCCTCGTCTTCATCGGGTTCCGGCGGATGCACCGTCAACTGGAAATGGCGGCGATCGGCGGCGTCGGCGTATACGAACAGCCGCTCATCGACCCTGAGCCGCAGGGACTCCGGATCGACGCAGCCCGGATCGAGTTCTTCCGCGCAGGCGCGGTCGATGCAGTCGATGCTGATGCTCGGCGACAGGCACAGGTTTTGCGAGCCGGTGATGCATTCGCGCTTGAGGAGAGTTTCGCCCTTGCATTCCGGCGCGATACAGTCGTCTTTCACGCATCGCGCTTCGACAATGCGCTCGCCGATCGGATCGACATTCCCGGCATCGACGCAGGAAAGGCCGCCGAGCCATTCGTCGCGGATCACCAGCCGAATTTTGGCGTCAGCGGGGACTTCAAGAATCGAGGCGTAAGGGCTGGGGTGGTATTCGATCCGGCCGTCGCCCGCCTCGTCGATCTCGCCGTTGTCGTTGTTGTCGAAACCGTCCGTTTCCATCTCATCGGCAAAGGACAGTTCGACGATGTGCGGTTTTTGCAACGACTGAATAAACAGCGACACGGCGCGGAAGCCCATCGTCGTATCGAAAAACGTGTTGAGCACCAGGATCTTTTCGAAGTCGATCCCCGAGCCGTCGGCCATGCCGTGCATTTCGTCTTGGTATTCGTCGGGAATGTATCCGCTGTCGTACAGAGATTGAGCGCTCTCCAGCATCATCTGGTAGGAAAACTGGCCGTTGTCGTATTGCGGCTGATAGTAGCGGCCCAGGACGGGTGCGATGTTCGAACGCTCCAGATTCAGGTTGGGCAGCAGGGCATTATCCAAAAGCCTTGTGTACAGCGAGCGGATATCGGCGGCGAACTGCTCGCCATGCCGATAGCCGCGCTCGTAGGCCGATCCTTTGAACACGGCTACGCGCACGTTGGGAGGAGCTTGGGCTTCCTCGCATGCGCCGATCAGCATTATCGCCATGACGATAAGAATCGCCGCCGCTAATCCATACCGCATACACCCTGCCCTTTCCCCCTTTAGCGCCTGCCGTTGCGTTTTTTTCTCTCCCCGTGTATAGGAAGCACGAGGCTACGTGTCAATAACATTATGGAATGGACGATGACGGAAATCCTTCACGAGCGAGTTTTGAGACTCGACTGCATCTCGCACGCCAAGATGAAATCGCTCGATCCGCGCCATACGCTCGTCGTCGCTACGCTGAGCCCGCTGGAAGTTCACGGCCCGCACTTGCCGCTGGGTCAGGATATGTTCGAAGCGTACGCGATTGCCGAACAGGCTATGACGCGCATTGCCGGCCTGGAACCGACCTGGACCATTGTGCTTCTGCCCCCCGTTCCCGTGGCCGCCGACTGCGTACCGCAACTTGGCTCGGTGAATTTCCCCGTGGAAATCGTGCGCAACGTGGCTTATCACCTCTTGGAGCCTTTCGCCAAAAAAGGTTTCAGCCGGCTCGCATACTCCTCGTTTCACGGCGGCCCGCGCCATATCTGCGCTCTGGAAGATGCGGCGGAAGCGTTGTCCAAGCGTTACAGCGTAGGCGCGGCATGCCTCTTTTCCATCGTCCTGTCGCGCCTTATGGAAGGCGATACGTTCTTCGCCGGCATTGAGACTATTCCCGAACGGCAGATCGACAAGTTGAAGCTGAAACAGGATCACCATGCCGGAATGGTGGAAACGTCGCTGGCGCTCCATCTCTGGCCGCAGTTCGTGGAAGACGGTTGGCAGACGCTGCCGGGTTCCGTGGCCGTAGAAAACGTGACCGAGGAGGCGAACGATTCCTTCCTCTATGGCTATCAGGATCGGCCGTCGTTATGGACGCGCACCAAACGCACCGCGTCCCAGGCGGCCTCGATGTATCGGTCGGTGAAGCATTTCAACGTCCACACCTACTTCGGCTATCCGGCGATGGCCTCGGCGGCGCAGGGCGAGGCGCTGTTCGAACATCTACTGAACATCACCGTTGAGGCGGTCCAGGAATTTCTGGCCAAGGGAACGGAAATGAACGTCCATTCGCCGCTTTGGAAGGGACGACGTCTCCTGCTCTCGCCAATGGTCAACAAAGTAGCCAACGACTGGCTGAAAATTTACGTCGAAGAGTAGCTTTTCAGCCGAATATCCTTCCGGCAATAGCAGCATTTCGCATATAATACCCTTGACGCGCGCGCCGCCGGTCGGCGCGACGGCGAATCCCAAGGGAATGTATGGCCCTCCGCTGTGACGCATGCCTGTTGACCTGCGAGGATTTCCGCCTGCACGCGAGGCCGGATGGGCGCAACATCGTCGGTGAATTCGTTCGATCGCTCGGCGTCGATTGCGATGTCCTCACCCGCGCCGGGGCCGCCCAGGATCTGGTGCGTCCTCGCTTAGGCTTCGATGAAGCGATCCTACGGGATATGGAAGTCTCGGTGCTTTGGCACGGTGTGAAAACCATCATTATTCTGAATCACGAAGACTGCGGGGCCTATGCGCATTTCGGCTTCGCCAGCCGCGAAATCGAATTGGAGAAGCATTTCGCCGATCTGGCGGCGGCGCGCGAAGTCGTCAAGCGGTGCTTCGCAGAAGTGAATGTCTTGCTATATTTCGCGGAGCTTGAACAGGGAACGACGGACCGCTACGTCGTCCGTGCGGTAAACCTTTCGCCTTAATCTCTTTTCCCGGTTTATTCATTTATTTCAACCATTGCGATAGGCTGCCGCGTGGACTAAAATGAGCAGTTAACGGACTCGCCGACCGTCTTTTGCCTTCCGTCTGCCGACGGCCATTCAGGAGTGAAGCCATGCGCGAATGTCGGGCTTGGGGCGTTCTCATCGTGCCGTTAGTCGTTGCGGTCGCGCTATTGGCCTGCTCTCCTGCGAGCGACAGCGACACGGATGACGACGGTCTCCCCCCAGGCGATGCAGATGAAATTGTTTCCGACGGTGACGCGTTCGAACCCAATCCTACGGGATCGGCTTGCGAAGCAAGTTGCCAGGGGAACGACGCTTTCTGCCTCGCGCAGCCGGAGAATGCAACGCGCTGTCCCGGCAAATGCCTCGTCGCCAACGGCCAGGCCAACGGAACATGCGTGGCCGCCTGCTCTCTTGGCGACGGCTGCCCGCAAGGCTTCTCCTGCAGGGAATGCCGCAGCCGTCCGGAACTGAACAACTACTGCATCCCGCGCAATGCGCAGCAGTGGTTCGACGGCTACTGCGCTTCCGCTCCGACCGACGGAGACCAGCTTGACGGCGACATTCCCGATGGCGACAGCGACGCCGCCGAACCGGAAAAAGAGGAAGAAGCTCCGCCGCAATACGGTTGCCTGTTGGAAGCCGACTGCAAAGAAGGAGAGCATTGCGACCTGCTGAAAAAGAAATGCGGCCAAGCCTGCGATCCTTATGATCCCTCCTGCCCGGGAGAACAAGTCTGCACCGTCATCGACGAAGGCGAATTGGCCCGCCAGGGGGTGGGCGTCTGCGTCGATCAGATCGACTTTGCAAGCGACGAAGGCCAGTCGTGCGTGGGCAGCCAGATTTGCAAGCGGCATCTGATCTGCTTCCAGCAGGATCGTTGCGAGCAGCTTTGCAACTTCCAGGGCGGCGAGCCCGCGTGCCCGGAAAACAAACTCTGCGTTTTCGATCGATCCAACGGCGTCGGGGGATGCTCCGGTTGTTCCGACGAGGTTCCCTGCCCCGAAGGTTTAGTTTGCCGGGCAGGAGAATGCGAGGAAAAGCAACTTTGTGAAACGTACTCCGACTGCGAGAAGCCCTTCACCTGCATCGGCGGCTGGTGCCAGGATGGCTGCTGGGCATTGGGCTGCCCCGACGGCATCTGCGACAACACCACCGGCTATTGCAAAAAATACTGCACGCCCGGCTGCACGGAGGGACAATGCTGCAACGACGGCCACTGCGGGCCTTGCTGCGAACCGCCTTGCGTTGAAGGACTTGAAGTTTGCAAAGAGGATGCTTCCTGCGCTCCGGAGGAGATCTGCTGCGTGACCAAAGAAGACTGCCGCGCCCAACCGGACCCGGACGCCTATTGCGAGGGCGAGTTGGTCTGCGACCGCTCCACCGGAGAGTGCCGCCCCACCTGTCCGACCTCCGGATGCCCCTGGGGCTTTTACTGCAGCGCCGACACCGACTACCAATGCCGCGCCCGGCCGCCCGAGAGTTGCGAGCCGCCGTTTTTGACATGTGCTGATCCTTGCATGAGTTGTAACGGCTTTGGCTTGTACTGTGCTCCAACTCCTAGCTGCCCCACTGAATGTGTTCAAACCGGCATGGCCTGCGCCAATTACCCAGGCTTTCTAGCCTGCTGCTGGGGCGACGTTTGCTGTAATGACAGCAATAATTTCGCTGTCTGCTGCCCGCAAGCCAACTGCCAGCCAGAAGGCTGCGTGGCGCGTTGATTGACGCCGTCTCTTTGCCGTGCTAACAACGAACAACTCCAACCTGTCTGAATGACAAGGAGATGGGTATGTTTGCGCTTAAGGAATTCACACGCCGCCTTCTCCCTGAAACGTTCGATCCCGGCGATCCCAAGGCGGTTTCGGCCGAGTTCGACCGCATCGCCTCGCGGCCGCGCAAAACCGTAGCCGAGTTGGAGGATTTTATCGCGCATTGGATGGAATTGGCGTCCGCCATCCACGACAAAGAAAGCCGCGCCTATGTCCGGATGACCTGCGACACGGCCGACAAGGAAGCGGAGAGTTCCTACCTCTACATGGTCGAAACGATCGATCCGATCACGCAGACACGCACCTTCGAGCTGAAAAAGCTGCTCCTCGAAAGCCCGGCGGCGGCGAATCTGCCGAAGCACTATGTCGTTTTCCTGCGCAACGTGAAAAACGAAATCGACCTCTTCCGCGAGGAAAACGTCCCGCTTTCCACCGAGGAAAGCAAGCTCGCCCAGCGCCATCAGAAAATCACCGGTTCATGGATGTGCGAGTGGGAAGGGAAGCAGCTTACCGTCCAGCAGGTGCGCGCCAAATTCGAGGAAACGGACCGCGGCTTGCGCGAGCGCGCTTTCCGCAGCGTCTATGCCCCCCATCTCGCCGACTGCGCGAGCCTCGATGCGCTGTACGACGAAATGATGGCCGTGCGCGTCCGGATGGCGAGAAACGCCGGCTTCGCCAACTTCCGCGACTACGCCTTTCGTCGTTGGGGCCGCTTCGACTACACGCCCGCCGATTGCCAGACCTTCCACGCGGCCATACGCCAGCATGTCGTGCCGCTGGTGACGAAGCTTGCCGAGCGGCGACGCGCCCGATTGGGTCTCGACTCGTTGCGGCCTTGGGATCTGGAAGTTGACGAAGAGGGACGTCCGCCGGTGCGGGCCTTCGCCGACGGAGCCGAACTGACAAAGAAAGTCGGCGCGGTGTTCGACGGCCTGGATCCGGAGCTGGCTTTCTTTTTCGGCTCGATGCGCGATCGCGGCATGCTGGACCTGGAAAGCCGCAAAGGCAAGGCTCCTGGCGGCTACATGACCGAATTCGCCGAAAGCCGCATCCCGTTCATCTTCATGAACGCCGTCGGCACGCGCCGCGACGTGGAGACGCTGCTGCACGAGAGCGGCCACGCCTTCAATCTCTTCCTGGCGCGCGAAATCGAGCCCGCCGCCTACCTCTCGCCGCCCTTGGAATTCGCCGAGGTGGCCTCGATGTCGATGGAATTGTTGAGCCGGCCGCTTTTCGAACTGATCTACGCGCCGAACGACATCCCGCGCGTCAAGGAGCAGCAGCTGGCGGCGCATCTCAAGTTTTTCCCGTTCATGTCGATGATCGACAGCTTCCAGCATTGGGTTTACACCCACGAGACGACCCCCGAAAGCCGGGGGGATTTCTGGGCCGGACTGGAAGACGAGTTCCGTCCGCATCTCGACTGGGCCGGTCTGGAGGACTTCAAGCGGCTGGGCTGGCAATACCTGCACGTCTTCCAATTGCCGTTCTACTACATCGAATACGGCATCGCGCTGACCGGCGCGCTTCAAGTCTGGCAGGCGGCGCTTAAAAATCCCCAAACCGCCATCGCCGCCTACAAGCGCGGCCTGGCGCTGGGCGGTTCGCGTCCCTTGCCGGAATTGTTCTCCACCGTCGGCGCGCGCTTCGATTTCTCGGGCAAGGTGCTTGCCGAACTGACGGAGACGCTGGCAAAAGAACTGGCGCTGTGAATTTCCTTGTTGGATAAAAGGCGATTTGCTATAGGCACAAGGTCCGAACGAACCGGAAGAACGATGCCGCAACGACTTACCGCCCTCCTTCTCACGCTTCTGCTCTGGCTGGCCGCGTGGCCCGCCTGGGGACAGGCGTCGATCTATTTCGACGAGGACGACAGACGGCCGTGGAAAATTTCCCTCGCCCCCGGCTACGGTCTGCTCTTCGTCGCCGGCGAGAAACAGGAACACCACGGCTTCGCCAACCGTCTGCACCTGGGCTATGGCGTCGCTCCGCATTGGGATCTGGAACTGCGGGTTCAGCTTGGCGCGTACGAGGGTGATTCGGAGGCGGAGGACGGCCTTTACTTGCAAATGGGTCTGTTGCCTGCGGTACGCTACACCTTCCTTACCGATTGGGTGCAGCCGTTCGTTTACTTCGGCCTGGGCTGGATGAGGACGGAACTGGATCGGGAAATCAAGCGGGTCTACACCACGCATTCGCTTCTGCTGGCGGCGGGCGGCGGCATAATGTTCCGCGTCATCCCGCTGGTCTGGCTCGGCATGGAAACCTCTATTGCCCCGCAATTTTTCGGCAACGACGAAATCAACGCCAGCTTCTTCTACCACGCGGCGTTCATGGTCGAACTGCGGTTCTAAGATCTGAGAACATCCTTCAACGGCCCTTCAACAAATCGTTATCTTGACAGTTACGTCCGGCAGGTTAAAATTCTCCCGTAAGTCTTTTAGAAGTCCTCTCCAAGGAAAAGATATGAAACGAGTTGTGAAAGCGGGCTTTAAACTGCTTGGAATACCCATCTTTCTATTTCTTTTACTTTCTTTCGCGAAGCCGGCGTATGCGGAGAGTTCCTCATTGGATCTTGAAGGGCTTTTCAATCAACCCCAGGTAAAGCTTGTTGTCGTGGACTTCTATGCCGATTGGTGCAAGCCTTGCGTGGATTCCGTGCCGCATTGGCAAGCCCTCCACCAGAAATACTTCGACAAAGGACTACGGCTGATCGTGGTTTCCGTAGGCGACGCCGGAAGCTGCTCCAATCCCGGCTGGACGCCCGACCGCCAGGTTTGCGATTCCAATGGGGAGATTCAAAACCGCTGGCAAGTGCGAGAACTGCCCCAAGCCTTCATTTACGCCTGGAACGGCGATCTGCTGGCGGAACGCGTGGACGTGGATCAAGCGGAAAAAGCGATTGATCGGTATTTCAGGAACATATCGTTGCGAATCAATGTCGATGAGGTCGAAGTCATCGGAGACCGGTATGCCATAACAGGCAACCCCGCAAGCATCCGGGATTACATCATCTCGCAGGTTCGACAACAATCCAAGTTCGACGTCGTCAGCGCCGCCGAAGCTCCATTGCGCCACGCTCGGTCGAAATCGTGCCCGATGGAACTACCCCCGAACAGCACCTTGCGTATTCGTCTCGCCGGCGACGACTCCGGAAACCGGATGCTGACTCTCGATCTCGAACGCGATGGCTGTATCCTCGCCTCATCGCAGAAAAATTATTCGGGGAAAAAAGGGAGGGAGGATGTTGCTTCCCTGCAAAACGCCGCCGAACAGGCCGTCAAAGACATCATCCGGCAGTTGATTCGCATCAAGGCGGTTTCGGCGCCGGGGCAAGCCGTGTTCCGCCAATCGACTTCAGTCCCACCCAAGAAAAATCCCAGGCCTTTTTCGGTCTCTTCGAAGTTGCAGCTCAGCGTTATGGAAAAAGCCGGCTACGGCTTGCTCGGCTCGGGCGTCGGAGTCGCCGCGCTTGGGGTCATTTTCCATTACCTGGCCAAAAACGAAGCGGACTCTTACAAAAACGATGTTTCCGCATCGAAGGAAGAAAAGATCAAAACCTATAATGCCGTCTCGGTGACCGGTTATGCGGTGGGAGGAACGCTTGCCAGCATTGGCGTCGTGCTGCTATTGCTCGATTTAAGCACGGACAAATCGACGACCTCGAATGCGATGCCCGACATCGAAATCGGCGGCGACCGGGTATTCGCCACATGGACTTACTGATGAGTCGCTACAGAAAAAAACGCCCACTTAAAGACCTGTTCTTTGTTTGGGTACAAACGTTGGCCGCTTTATTCGCACTAGCCGCCTGTGTTGACATCCCCAAGATCGGACACGAAGGAGAGCCTTGCGACGCCAAAGGCCAATGCCTGGAAGGTCTGGTCTGTTTCGAAGGCGCCTGCTTCGCTACTGAAAGCAGCGACGGGGACTATGACCAATCCAGCGACGACGAGCATTCTCTGTCTCAGACTTTCGAAGTCCTTGACGCCTTTGATGCGCCGTCGTCCAAATGTCGAGGTCTTGCTGCTTCCGGCACGGGACTTGTGGTTGGCGATATTGCCGGGAATAAGTTGGTGAGCGTAGATGGCAATACAGGACAGGTAACAGCCGATCTGATCGAGCTGCCCGCGCCTCATCTGATTGATATGACCCGTAGCGTCAACAGCTACTATACGATCCATGAAAATCCATACGCCGTTTACAAATTCGACGTTTCGGAAAGAACCTTCGAACCCATCGGAGAAGATTACGGCGAACTCAAAGGGATTGTTTATGCCGACGATCCCTACTCGTCTGATTCCTATACTCAAACCAAGCTTTACTTGTGGGAAGACGACCATTTGAACGTGCTCGATTTTTCTTTCAATCCACTTGAGACAATCCCATGCGCGATAGAAGGAAGGCTGTTGGCTTTCTATGCTGAGCATGCCCATTCGTTTTTCTCGTACGTCGGTTCTGATGGAAACGAAGGAAGCTACACAATCACGCTCCGAGAATTCAAAATCACCGAAGAAGGCAAGGTCTCGCCCATTCTGCTGCATGAAATAGGCATTGATGCCGAAGAGGTGACAGGGATGGCTGCGGATGGCTTCTTTCTCTGGATATTGACGGACGGGGAAGGTTCGGAGGCGGGCAAAATTTTTAAGTTAAGGGAAAAATGACGTTCTTGCGCACTCGCCACAGTCTCACCAAAAAGCAACGGGCGCGGTTGCCCGCGCCCGTTCACACACCCACCTCCCCCAATCGTGCTAGCGCACGATAGAACCGATTTTCTCGCCCAACAGCGCCCGCTTGATGTTGCCGGGCGTGTTGACGTTGAACACGTTGATCGGCATCTTGTTTTCGCGGCAAAGCGAAAACGCCGTCTGGTCCATGACGCGCAGTTCGCGCTCGATCACCTGATGGAACGTCAATTCCGGAAACAGCTTGGCGCTGTGGTTTTTCTTCGGGTCGTCGTCGTAGATGCCGTCCACCTTGGTGGCCTTGAGCAGAGCGTTGCAGTGCAGTTCGACGGCGCGCAACGCGGCGGCTGTGTCGGTGGTGAAATACGGATTGCCCGTGCCGCCGGCGAAGATGACGACTTTTTTCTTTTCCAAAGCCGCCAGCGCCTTCGCCTGATTGAAGCCCGGCACGGCCGAGCCCACCGCGAGCGCCGACTGCGCCAGCGTGTCCAAGCCGATCATGCTGAACACCGATTCGAGCGCCATGGCGTTGATGACCGTGGCCATCATGCCCATGAAGTCGCCCTTGACGCGGTCCATGCCCAGGGCCTGCGCCATCTCGCCGCGAAAGATGTTGCCGCCGCCGATGACGATCGCGACCTCGATCTTCGCCTCCTCCACCGCCTCCAGGATCTGAGTTCCCATGAAGCGGACGAATTCGGTGTCGATGATCTTCTGGCCCTGCTTCGGTTGCAGCGCCTCGCCCGACAGTTTTAGCAATACACGGCGATTCATGGCGCGCTCGCTTACTTGCCCTTCAGTTGTGCGGCCACGTCCGCCGCGATGTCGTTGGAGCGCTTCTCCAGGCCCTCGCCCAGCTGCCAGCGCACGAAGCGGCGGATCGTCACGTCGGAGCCGATCTCCTTCGCCAGCGCGGCGAGCACTTTGCCCACCGTCATCGACGTATCGTGCACCCATTCCTGCTCGATGACGCAACTGTCTTTGTAGAATTTGCTGATCTTGCCCTCGACGATCTTGTCGGCGATGTTGGCCGGCTTGCCGGAATCGATCACCTGCTGTTTGTAGATGGCGCGCTCGCGCTCCAGCACGGCCGCCGGCACCTGCTCGCGCGTGACCGTCAGCGGGTTGGCGGCCGCGATCTGCATGCCTAGAAACTTTGCAAACTGGGCCACCTTGTCGTTGCCGGCGGCCGCTTCGTTGGCCGTACCGACTTCCAAGAGCACGCCGAGTTTGCCGCCCATGTGGATGTAAGAGCTGAAACGGCCCGGGCCGGAAAGCTCCCAGCGCGCGAAACGGCGCGGGCTGATATTCTCGCCGATCTTGCCGATCAGGTCGGCCGTGGCGTCGCCCACCGACCGGTTGCCGTAGGCGGCCCACGGCTGGGTCCAAAGCGCGCCGTCGCCTTCCTCGGGCCGCACGACCTTGGGTTTGTTGGCGGCGATGTGTTCGGCCAGCGCCTTCACGTAGCCCTGGAAATCGGGGTTGCGGGCGACGAAATCCGTCTCGCAGTTGACTTCCAGAAGCACGCCCGTCTTGCCGTCGGCCGCAATCAGCGCACCCACCAGGCCTTCCGACGTGATGCGGCCGGATTTCTTCGCCGCGGCGGCGAGGCCTTTCTTGCGCAGGTGGTCTATCGCCGCTTCCATCTCGCCGTTCGACTCGGTAAGGGCGTTTTTGCAATCGAGCATTCCCGCGCCCGTCTTCTCGCGCAGTTCCTTCACCATGGATGCCGTGATGTTGGCCATCGGATTACCTCCACGTTCGGGGAGCCGTCGCCGCATTCGGGCGTCGAATCCCTAGTCGGTTGAAAATGAGAATGCGTGCGTCGGCGATCAGGCGGTCGCTTCGGGGGTCGGCTCGTTTTCAGCCGTTTCGGCGGTCGCCTCGGCGGCAGCCTCGGCGCCGCCCTCTTCCTCCCCGCCTTCGCCGCGATTGCGGCGCACCTTCTTGACCGCCACTTTTTTGCCGCCGATGTCGCGCTTGCCTTCCGTACTCTCGTCCTCTTCCTGGCGGCGGCGCTTCACGTTTTCCTTCTGCATGGCCATGCCTTCCTGGCAGGCGTCGGCGATCTTTTTCGTGAAGAGTTGAATGGAGCGGATGGCGTCGTCGTTGCCGGGGATGACAAAGTCGATGCCGTCCGGATCGCAGTTGGTGTCGCAAACGGCGATGACGGGAATGCCCAGCCGGTTGGCCTCATCGACGGCGATCGATTCCATGGCCGGGTCGATGATGAAGATGACGCCCGGCAGGCGGCTCAGCTTGCGGATGCCGGAGAGGTTCTTCAGCAGCTTCTGCCGCAGCTTCTCCTTCATCATCGCTTCTTTTTTGGTGCGGACGGGATAGCTCCCCTCGGCGTGCATCCGTTCGAGGGTGTTGAGGTTCTCGATCGAAATCTTGATCGTGCGGAAGTTGGTGAGCGTGCCGCCCAGCCAACGGTGATTGACGTAATACATCCCGGCGCGCTCGGCTTCTTCGGCGATCACGTCGGCCGCCTGGCGTTTGGTGCCCACGAAAAGCACCGACTCGCCTTCGGAAACGCGTTCGGTGACGAACTTGTAGGCGCTGGCGAAGAGGCGCGAGGTCTGCTGCAAATCGACGATGTGTACGCCGTTGCGCGCGCCGTAAATGTAAGGCTTCATCTTGGGGTTCCATTTCTGGGTTTGATGCCCGAAATGGACGCCGCACTCCAGCATTTCCTTCATCGCGATGGGACTGGGACCGGACATGTTCTTTCCTTTCGTGTTGTGCCTCCACCCTCGTCATCCGGCGCAACC
Organism: Myxococcales bacterium; assembly: GCA_003598065.1. Taxonomy (GTDB): domain Bacteria; phylum Myxococcota_A; class SURF-8; order SURF-8; family SURF-8; genus SURF-8. The sequence continues at coordinate 90,646 of QZKR01000031.1, forward strand.
ACTTAGGCCCGCAGGCCGCAACACGGGCGGCGCCGTCGGAAGGGTGTGTGTGATATGTGCCCGGCCGGGACTATCCCGGCGAACGAGCCGCACTCATGTAGCAGATTAACCAGCGAATTGCAAGCGTTTTATTGGGTTTGCAGCGGATTCCGTCGATCTGCGGCAGGTTTGGCGTTGTCATTGCAGCAACCTTGATGCCTCTGGAAAACGAGGCGGCATGGCGTCTGGGCACGGCATGGCGTCTGGCTAGCCTGAAACGCCGCGCTGTGGTAGGATTCCTCAAGCCTAACGGCTTGCTTACCCATTTGGACGCATTGCACCGATCGCCGAGGAGTATCTTCGCCCGCTGCTAGCGAGGTTTGCCCATGCGCACCGCGATCATTGCTGTTCTGTTGCTTGTGGCGACGTCGGCTCTGGCCGAGGTCATTCCTCCGGAGCGCCGCATCGATTGGAGCCAGGCTGGCTATCAAGGTGAAATGCCCGATCCGGCGACTGTCATCGACGTGACCCTCTTCGGCGCGGTGGGCGACGGCGTCGCCGATTGCACCCAGGCTGTGAACCAAGCGATTCAGGCTCTCGGTTCAAGCCCGGGTGTCATCTTCTTCCCCGCCGGGCGCTACAAGCTTACGGCCACGATCCCGCTTACCAGCGGCGTTATCTTTCGAGGAGCGGGAGCCGATCAGACATCCCTCCAGTTCAACTTGAACAATGCCGCTGTAAATCCCTTATCTATCTCGGGATCGGCCAGCGCTTTCGTTTCCTTGACCTCGGGCTATACGAAGGGTTCGACGGCGCTGGTTCCTTCGAGCGTCGCCTCCTTCTCGCCGGGCGACTGGGCTGAAATCCGCGAAGATAACGGGAGCTGGGACACGAATCCCGCCGACTGGGCTCAGCACGCCATCGGTCAGCTTGTGCATATCCAAAGCATCAATGGCGGAACGCTCGTTCTCGACACGCCGTTGCATATCGCTTTCGAGGCGGGCCTCAATCCCGAAATCCGCAAGCTTTCTCCTAAAACGAACGTCGGCGTCGAGTCGTTGAAGATCGAGCGGACAGACAGCCCCACGGGCGCAGGCTCCAATATCAGCTTCAACCTTACAGTTGGGGCCTGGATCAGAGGCGTGGAAAGCTACAAGAGCGCCGGCAGCCATGTCATGATCAACGCCAGCGCCCACGTCGAGGTCACGGGCAGCTATTTCCATCACGCCTTCGGCTACGATGGTTCGGGCACGCGCGGCTACGGCATCACGTTCAACGATCACGCCACCTTCTGCCTCGCCGAAAACAACATCTTCGAGCATCTGCGGCACGCCATGATGACCAAGATGGGCGCGAACGGCAACGTCGTCGCCTACAATTATTCGCGCGACGTCTACCGCGACGGCGAGGGCGAAGTCGTTTTCGGCCAGGGACAGGACTTCGGCGGCGACATCTCGCTGCACGGGCATTTCAGTTTTCTGAATCTTTTCGAGGGCAACATCGTCCAGACGATCATGATCGATCATGCCTGGGGGCCCTCCGGCCCCTACAACACCCTGTTCCGCAACCGCACCGAGCACTATGGCATCGTCATCACCTCCAATACCGAGTCGAGCGCCTGGACCTCGCCCAATCAAAACTTCGTCGGCAACGAGGTCAATCCCGCAAGCAACTGGGCCTTTTCGCTGGTTTACGGCGGCATCGAATACTCGCTCAAAGGAAACGGCCATTTCCAGTATGGCAATCGGGTCGGCTCCGATATCGAGCCCTCCGGCACGACCAACTTACCCGAAACTTCCTATTATCTTCCCGGCGACGCCGATACCTGCCGCCTGGCCGCGCACTGGCCGCCGTTGGGACTGCCGAACGCGCTCAACGCCAATTCGATTCGCGCCCGCGATCGTTATCTGGCCGGCGGAAGCAAAACCTACTTGAACCTTGAAGCTCAAGTCGGGAACGACCTGATGCTTCATTGGCCGGAAGACGTGCAGCTTCACGGGCTGGTCAAAGGCGGCGCGCCACCCTACACCTATCAGTGGAGCCCGGCGACGGGCCTGGATAACGCGAACGCCGCCGAGCCTTGGGCCGCTCCGGATTCGACCGCCGAGTACCGATTCACCGTTACCGATGCGATGGGTTGTACGGCGGAAGATACGATTATTGTTACGGTTACGGGCGGCGTCGCCGCGCCGGTTTTCTCGCCTGCGCCGGGAAATTATTACGCGCCGCAGGCCATAACGCTTCTCTGCGACACCCCCCACGCCGAGATCCGCTATACGCTGAATGGAAGCACGCCTACTGTTGTTTCGGAGCTTTACGTTGAGCCGCTCGAACTGGCGAACGAATTCGTCATCAAGGCCAAGGCCTTTCGCGAAGGCTGGACACCGAGCCCTACTGTAGAGGGGCGATTTACCGTCAGGGATCGCGACGAATGCCGAACCGGCCAGGACGCTTGCAGCGCGCATGCGACTTGCACGAACACCTGGGGCGGTTATGAATGTCAGTGTCGCGCCGGGTTCGTTGGTAATGGTTTCGACTGCGCGGCCATCTGCGGCGATCGTCTGATTGTCGCTGGCGAGGACTGCGACGACGGCAACACCTCGGCGGGCGATTGCTGCTCACCATCCTGCGGTTACGAGCCGGCGGGGACTGTTTGCGGCGACGCGGAGAGCGCGTGCATAAACGCCGACGTCTGCGACGGACAGGGAACCTGCATCGAAACCGGCCTCAAGCCGGATCAGACGCCCTGCCATGCCGATTCGAACGGCTGCACGGTCGGCGACTTCTGCCTGGGCGGCGTTTGCATCGTAGGCATGTCGCCCGAGTGCTCGGGCTTAAACGATCAATGCAACACTGGCGTCTGCGTTTCCCTGAGTGCTGACACTTTCGAGTGCCGTCGAGAGAGCGGCGGTTTTGAAGGCGACGCTTGCGACGATGAAAACTCCTGCACGTTCGGAGAAATCTGCACGGATGGGGTCTGCAACGGGACGGACCTGAATTGCGACGACCAGAACCCGTGCACGACGGACTCCTGCGCACCGCCGTCGGGATGCGCTCACGATCCGGATCCGAACGGTTCTTATTGCGATGTCGAAAACACAGGTTCGCGCCGCTGCCTGGACGGGAATTGTCTGATCGTCAACGATGGCCAAACCTGCGACAAACCCATTTCGCTTACGCTCGGGGAAACCGCTTCTTTCACTACGCTTGATGGCTGGCCGCTGAACGACGCTTCGGAATGCGCGGATGAACCGCTCGCCGGGCCGGAATTGCATTTCATTCTGGACCCTGGAGCCGGGTTCTACCGCATCACGGTGACGCCGGACGTGGAAGCCGATCTCGCGATCGTCCTGATTGGCGACTGTGATCCGATGTCTTGTCTCGATGTCGCCAACGATGGAGGGAAGGGTCAAGTCGAAATTCTCGCGCCTGTGACAATCGGCGACTTCGCCTGGCAACCCTTGCAGTTCGCGGTGGATTCCGTTTCCTCGGAAGACGCAGGCGGATTTACCGTGCTCGTCGAACCGTACGAAGACGTGACGGACGGAGACGAGGAAGAGACGTCGGAAGACGAATGCAATGAAACGGACGGAGACCTCGACTTCGACTTTCAGGATGCGGAACCGGAATGGCCGGCCGGAGAAGACGGCGACGCAGAAACGGACGAGGAGGAAATGACGGCCGAGGAAGACGAAATAGCCGCCGATGGCGACGAGGCGACAGACGGCGACGACGCGCCGGCCGATGGCGATGCTTCCACAACGGACGGCGACGACAGTGATGTTCCCGGCGATCGGGACACCCTGGAAAGCCCGGCGTCAGACGACACGACGGACGGCGACTATGATGTAAGAGACGGCTCGTATGACAGCGGCGGCTGCCGCCATGGCGATAGCCGGTGCCTTCCTTGGTTGATGGTTGCCCTGGCAGCTTTGCTTCTGATGTGGCGCAGAAAAATCAAAATCGGCTGAGACAATCCCGCCGCTGCCGCGCATTCGAGGCAGCGGGAAGACCAACCGTCGAATTTCCTTGCGCTGGACGCCCAAGCGGCCAAAATAGCGAGGGTGCGACGCTTTGATAAAGGAGCATCATGCCGGACGCTATTCGCTGGGAAAACAATCAATTGCATCTGCTCGACCAGACGCTTCTGCCGCGCGAGGTCGTGTACGTTCACTGCCGGACGCATGAAATCGTCTGCGACGCCATCCGGCGGCTGGCCGTGCGCGGCGCACCGGCGATCGGCGTCGCCGCCGCTTACGGTCTCGTCGTCGGCGCGATGGAGCAAGGAACCGACGCGTCCCGCTGGACGCGCGAGCATCTCGAACGCGTCCGCGCGGATCTCGCCGCGACGCGGCCGACGGCCGTCAATCTCTTCTGGGCGCTGGAGCGGATGTGGAAAACGCTCGAATGGCATTGGGGCGAGCGCGATCTATTGGAACGGCTGGCCGCCGAGGCCTGCGCCATCCACGAGGAAGACATCGCCATGAACCGCCGCATGGGCGGTTTCGGCGCGGCGCTTTTGAACGACGGCGACGGCGTGCTCACCCACTGCAACGCCGGTGCGCTGGCCACCGGCGGCTACGGCACGGCCCTGGGCGTGATCCGCGCCGCCGTGGAACAGGGCAAACGCATTCACGTTTACGCCGACGAAACGCGGCCCTTGCTGCAAGGCGCGCGACTGACGGCCTACGAACTCGCCGCCGACAACATCCCCGTGACGCTCATCTGCGATGGTATGGCCGCCAGCCTGATGCGCCGGGGCGAGGTCAAGGCCGTGATCGTCGGCTCGGACCGCACCGTCGCCAACGGCGACGTGGCCAACAAGATCGGCACATACGGCGTCGCGGTGCTCGCCAAACACCACGGCATCCCCTTCTATGTCGCCCTGCCCTCCTCGACGATCGACTTGTCGTTGAAGAACGGCGACCAGATTCCGATCGAGGAACGCCGACCCGAGGAAGTGCGCGGCTATAAAGACTGCCAGTGGGCGGCCGACGTCCCGGTGTGGAACCCGGCTTTCGACGTGACGCCGCACGAACTGGTTTCGGCGCTGATCACCGAGAAGGGCGTCATCCGCCCGCCGTACGACGTCAACATCCCGCGGGCTCTTCGCGGCTGAACGCGAACAGGAGAAGTAGTAAGCATGGAACCGACCCGCCCCACCGTCGATGCGCGTGGTAAGCTCTGCCCCCTGCCGCTCGTCATGACCAAACAAGTCTACGACACGCTCCAGGCCGGGCAGGAAATGCTCGTCCTCGTGGATAATCCGACGTCCGCCGGCAACGTCGAGTCGTTTGTCCGCGATGCTGGCGGCGTCTGCACGATCGCCCAGGACGGCCCGGTATCGCAACTGACGATCTTCAAGGGTCAGCAGGCAAGCGCGGCGAATCCCGAAGCGTTCTGCGCCACGGGCGCCGTCGCCGGGCACGTGGTCTATATCAATACTGACAGAATCGGCCTCGGCGACGACGACCTCGGCCCGGCCTTGATGCAAACGTTCCTGCAAACCATCAAGGACGTCCGCCCGCTGCCGTCGCACGTCATCTTCATCCATCGCGGCGTATTTCTGCTTGAGAAAGGAAAAAAGACTGCGGAAACCATCGGCCAGCTCGAAGCGTCGGGCATTCGCGTCCTCGTCTGCGGAACCTGTCTCGATTTCTTCAATCTCATGGACCGCCGCGCCTGCGGACAGGTGTCGAATATGTACGACATCCTCAAGACGCTTTCCCAGGCGGGCCACATCGTGCGGCCGTAAAAATCATGGGTGAAACGATCCGTTTATCCAGACTGGTCGAGCAGGGCGGCTGCTCGGCCAAACTGAGCCCCGACGAACTGGAGCGCGTGCTCAAGTCCGTCCCCCTGCCCTCGCATCCCGATCTGATCGTCGGTCCCGAAACGCACGACGACGCCGGCGTGTTCCGGCTGCCGGAAGGCCGTTACCTGATCCAGACCGTCGATTTCTTCCCGCCGATGGTCGATGATCCGTTCACCTTTGGGCAGGTAGCGGCGGCCAACGCCCTTTCCGACGTCTACGCCATGGCCGGCGTGCCGTTGACCGCGCTGTGCCTGATGATGTTTCCCTCGCGCGAACTGCCGACCGAGATTTTGGCGGAAGTTCTGCGCGGCGGCTTCGCCAAGGCGCAGGAGGCCGGGGCGCTCATTCTCGGCGGGCACACGCTGGACGACTCGCCGCTGAAGTTCGGGATGGCGGTGACGGGCACGGTCGAAGCGGCGCAGTTGGCGACGAACGCCGCCGCCAAACCGGGCGAGGTGCTGATTCTCACTAAGCCGCTCGGTACGGCCGTGCTCACCGGCGCGCGCAAAGTGGACCTCATCAACGAGGAAGCGGTGCAGCCCGCCATCGATTCCATGACAAGGCTGAACGACACGGCCGCGCTTTGTTTGCGCCAGTTCGACCTGCACGCCGCCACCGATATCACCGGCTTTAGCTTGCTGGGTCATGCGTTGCGTTTCGCCCAGGCGAGCCACGCAACTTTCCGACTCGACACATCCCGCTTGCCGCTGCTTCCCGGCGCGCTCGATCTGGTGAAGATGGGCGCGATTCCCGGCGGGGCGATGCGCAATTTGAAGTTCGTTGCGCCGCACAGCGACTTTCTCCCGTCCCTGACCTCCGAACGCAAATACCTTGCCGCCGATCCGCAAACCTCCGGCGGATTGCTGTTTTCCGCCCCGGAAAGCAAGGTCGATGCGGTGCTCCGCTTCCTGCGCGAACACGGCATTGCCGAGGCCGCCGTATTCGGCGAGGTCTTGCCGCGCGGCGAAAAGACCTTGCTCGTCGCCTGACAAAGGCTCCAACTTCCTTTTTTAAACAGAATTTTTAGGAATTGCAGAAGAATGTACAGTTGCTACTTCCCTTTGCCGAATATGTCCCCACGCCAATTTTCCTAGTCTTGACAAGGGTATCGGATTCGTCTAGGGTTGAGACATGCATGGATAATGAGGTGTCGTAGCCGCAACGCGGTTCAGCGCACCGCGAGGGCCATGCGGCCCCACCCCCAGGAGGAAGCACAATGCACCGGCCAATCGCGCAGGTAGGGATACTTGTAGTCATCGCCATCTGGCTTGCCGCCGGGTGCTCCGACAGCGGTTCCAGTTCCGCCGGGACGGACGGCGATCAGTTGCCGGCAGACGGCGATTCGGGTTTCGATTGCCCCGCCGGGTACATCTGCGACCCCTGCACGACAAACATCGACTGCCCTGCCGGCATGGTGTGCGACGCGACCGCCGGTTTTTGCGTGCCTTCCGGCATGGTTGACGGCGACGGCATCGACGGCGATGCGGACAAGGTTGAAACGGATGGCGATGATACCGTCGTGGACACCGACGGGCGACGGATCGAAATCGTGCCGTTGAACGTCGATTTCGGCGCGGTGCAATGGGGCCATCGGGTGACGGAAGAAGTCACCGTTCGCAACGCCTCCGCCGCGACCGTGGACTTGGAGGTCCAGAGCATTCAATTCCTGACGGAAGGCGAGATCGACTACAGTTTCGAGTTGTGGGACCCCGTCGCCGGTCTGGCCGTCACGCTGCCCCACACGCTCCGTCCCGCCCAAAGCTTTATTGTCAAAATCACTTACGCTCCGTCCGACGAGCGCGACGACGGCGATGAGCAATTGCTCATCTCTTCGAACGACGCCGACGCGGCGATCATCCGCGCCAACATGGACCCGCAGTACAAAGGCGAGGCCAACGTGAGCATTGAGCCGTCGCCCATCATTTTTGAGAACACGCCTGTTTTTGCGTCGGGCCTGCAAACGATCCGCATCTCCAACGCGCCGGAAGACGAGGACTCCAACCGCGTGCTCAAGGTCACGTCGATTACATTGCAAAACGGCCAGCTTGTGGACGACGGCTACAAGCTCTCCCTGCCCCGCCTGATCTCCGAATCCGACCCGGTGTTTCTCGTGCCCGGCGATGCGATCGAAGCGACATTGGAGTTTGCGCCGAAAGATATGATCGACTATCCAAATGCGCTGTTCGTCGTCTGCAACGACCCCGACGACGGGCCGAACGTCGAAGTCGCGATCACGGCGCGCGGCATCCAGGCCGATCTGGTCGTTTCTCCCATGCCCGTCGATTTCGGCGCGCGGGCGATCGGCGAAACGCACCTGTTGGCCGTGGAAGTTCTCAACGTCGGCAACGACGAATTCCCCGTGCTTGACATTCAGCTCCTGGACGGCAATTCGCGGTTTACGCTGGTCAGCGTCGCGCCCGAACTGCCATGGACGCTTCTTTCCGGCCAGAGCGGCAGCCTGCAAATCAGCTTCACGCCGGAGCGGATCGACGCCGAGGTTGACCGGCTGTTCATCGACGGCGGCGCGAACGACGAAGGCGAACTGAAACCGGATTATTTCGTGGACGTGCGCGGCGAGGGCCGGCAGGCGCTGATCCGCCTGGAGCCCGACCAACTCGACTTCGGCGACGTACAGCATGGGCAGGAGGCGATCGAAGCGGTGCGCGTTTACAACGATGGTTCCGAAGATCTGAAGATCACCAGTCTGGAAATGAATCCGATCGGCAGCCCGGACTTCGGGTGGATCGACGTCGCGGAGATCTATGACCCGATTCCGCCGGGACAGTCGCGCGCCATCGAATTCACCTATAGGCAAAACGTCGGCGGCGACCGCAGCGCCTGCGCGATTTACTCCAACGCCGGCAATGCCGATGCGGATGGAGCGTTCACGCTGCAAATGCAGGCCGCAAGCACCGACCCGATTTTCTTCGCCTCGCCCGAGGTAGTCGATTTCCCCGAGACGGAAATCCGCGATACGGAGCAGATCACGGTGAAGAATCTCGGCGACGGAACGCTGACGATTTTCAACGTCGCGGTCGATGTCGGATCCAGTCCCGATTTCGGCGTGGAGAACTTCAAAAAAGGCGGCGCGGCGGCCACTCTGCCGCTCGCTCTTGGACAAAGCGAGACGCTCACCTTCGATGCGGTTTATGCGCCGACCCTGCCCGGCCAGGCGACGGGCGCTTTGGCGATCGTGCACGACGACTACGACGAGTTCCAGCCCGGCGACCTGGACCGCACCGAGTTTCATTTGCTGCTCAACGCCGCCGGTCCGCTCAACCATCCGCCGGTGGCCGGCATCCGCGCCAACGGCGGCGACACGGACCTTGCCCTGCCGTTGGGCACGATGATCCTGTTGGACGACGACGGCGTTTACGACGACGGAGCCGGCTCTTACGACGTTGACGCCGGCGATACGATCGTGGACTGGGAATTCGCCATCGAGAGTGCGCCGGACGGCCACGGCGACCTGGCCGGAACAGACAACGTGCGCAGCGTTTCGGCCAACGTCCCCGGCGAGTGGATCTTCAGCCTGCGCGTCAAGGATCAACGCGACGCCTGGAGCCAGAAAGACTCCATCCTCGTCAAGGTGACGACCGGCCCGGTGGCGGTCCTGCGCGTCAACGGTTACACGGACGCTCCTCCCCCTGTGCGCGCCGGCGTGGAAATCGTGCTCGACGGCATCCCGAGCCACGACCCCGACGGCGGCAACATCGCCGAATGGGAGTTCCGCGTCGAGTCTGCGCCGCCCGGAGCGGACATCACGCTTACCGGCTCCGGTTCGTCGCGGACGATCGTTCCTCGCCGCCTGGGAACATTCTCCTTCGGTTTGCGCGTGAAAGACGACGAGGGAACATGGAGCGGCTGGGATTCGCTTTCCGTCGAGTCGATCGCTCCCGAGACAATCAACATCGTCATGGGCGACATCAATTGGTGCATCGCCGAGTTGGGCTTCGATCTTCTGTTCTACAATTTGAGCGGCGAGGTGTGCGGACCGCCGCCGGGCTACACTTGCCTCTGGGGACCAAGGCATTCAGGCGACTGTTCGGGTATTCTTCATAACGACGGCGCTTCCGAGATCGTCTGGGACTATTCGGAGTTCCACGGCGATTATCAGGACGTGGACGGTGAATATCGCATCACCGTCAAAAGCCGCAGTTGGCTGAATATGGAGACGGTCACCATCAAGCTATACAAAGATGGCGCTTCGGACCATTTCTGGGAAGGCTCCCACAAGTTCGGGATTCTAGAGACAACGTGGAACATCTATCTTCGTCGCACAGACGGCGTGTGGCAGGATCCGCACCTTTGCAGTCCAGGCGGCTGCGGAACACCGTAAAGCTCCCCAGGGGAAGGATGTGAAAGCGTTGGCGACGGGCGACGAGGCATGATAATTTGACGCCATGTCCGACTCCTCGCTAACACGCCTCGACCGTTGCCTCGCCTGGTGGGGCGAGTTTCTCTTATCTCACGCCGGGTGGGTGCTAATCGCCGCCGCCGTCCTCACGCTTTTCGCCATCCCCGGGGCCCTCAAATTCCGCATCGAATGGGGCGAGGATATTCTTCTACCCTCGGGTCGCTCCTCGCCCGGAGAACGCGCCAGCCTCGCCAGCCGCGTCGGCGGCGTGGGATTTCTGATCGCCATTGTCGAAGGCGGCGACTTCGACAACCGCCGGCGTTTCATCGACGAATGGGTCCGCCGCCTCAACGAGGATCAGGAAATCAGACGACGAAACGGCGGCGAGGACTATCTGCGCTACGCTCTCTATAAGTTGCCGCTCACCTTTTTCGAAGACCGGCGTCTGCTCTATCTCGAACCGTCGGATCTTGAGGACATCGAAAACCGGCTGATTCGCCGGCTTGACCAGGAACGAACGAAGAAAAACCCCTTTTATGTCGATCTGGAGATGGAGGAAGAACCGGAGGTGGACATCTCCTTCGGCGACCTCCAGAAAAAGTACAACGTGCATCGCTTCCGCGAATACTATTCCTCCCCCGACGACCGCATTCTGGCCGTGCTTTTCAAGCCCGCCCGATCGATCTCCGACCTCGACTTCGCACACCGATTCATGGCCTGGGTGCGCGATACGGCCGATGCCATGGCCGCGCGCGGCGATTATGCGGGCGTGACCGTTTCGCTCGGCGGGCCGGTGGCGGAAATGATCGAAGGACGCCATGCCGTGCGCCAGGATATCGTCACGGCGATGGCGGTGTTGGCCTTGGGCTATTCGCTGATGGCGCTGCTTGTATTCAGACGCTTCCGGCCGCTCGTGCTGCTCTGGGCAAGTTCGGGAATGGCGCTTGCCTGGCTATTGGCATGCTTCTCCCGCGCTGTCGGGTCGGTAAGCCTGCTGAGCGCCTTCGCCATTCCGGCGACGCTCGCCCTCGGGCTCGGCTGGGGCCTGGTGTTTTTCCGAAAGTACCTGACTTATCGCATCCGCGACAACAGCCGCGAAGAGGCGCTGCTTAAAGCGATCGCCTATGAGGGACGGATCGTTTTTTTATCCGGCCTGGCGGCGATCGCGGCTTCTCTGGCCCTGCTGCGGTTCGGCGTGAACGACTATGCGCATTTCGGCTTGCTGGCGGCCGGCGGGATGGTGTCGATGATGCTGGCCGTGCTCGTCGTGCTGCCGGCGATAATCGCCGTCGTCGAGCGCGTCTCGCTGATGGTCGTGATCGGCGCGGTGCCCCTCATTCAATCGATGGTCTGGCGCATTCCGCGCGGCCGGGCGATCGTCCTGGGCGGCCTGGCGACCTGCGCGATGGGCGTCGCGCTGCTTTTCGTAAGCCTGCGTTGCCTTATGCAGCCGTGGTGCAGCGAAACGGAGCGCTGCTGCGAAGACAAACCGTGCTGCTGGACGCCGGAGGAATTCGAATACAATTTTCAACGTTTTACGGCGCCCGAAATGAAGACGGACAAGGTCCGGGAGAAATTAAGCGCCATCGTCCCGGTTTCCTACAATCCGCTCGTCGTTCTCACCGACAGTCGGCCCGAACTGCAAAGCTTCCTTGCCGACTTGCGAAAACTGGAAAAAGACCCCGCCTCCGGCGTGGCCGGCGTCGGTTCGATTTTTACCTTCGTCCCCACCGACCAAAGCGAAAAACTCAAAATCATGGCGCGCATCGATCAGCTCGCCACGGAAGAGAACATCGGCTTTCTGGAACAACGGGTGCGCCGGCGCATCGAGGAAACCCGCTACCTGCTGCATCCGCCCGAGATCTCGATCTACCAGCTGCCGTTGAGCGTTATCCGCGCCTTTTCCCAGGAACCGCCCGGCACGCATCGTTTGACGGAAATTCTGGAAAGCGCCCTGTCTCGCCTGCCGGCGACGATCAATGAATCGGAGTGGCGGCAGGCCGTGTCGGGAGTCGTAAATACGCTTCCCATTGGAGAGGTGGCGGCCGCCCTTGGCGCAGCGAGGGCGCACCAGGATCTGGCTCGCGCCGCGAAGGCCGCCTCCGAGCCGCGCGGCAAATTGGTCGATGTGTTGAAACGCTACCATGACGTCTACCTCGGCACGGTAGCCTATGTTTACCCCGAACTGGACCCGCTGTACGGCCGCTATTCGATGGGATTGGCCAAGCGCATTGACGCGCTGATGGAAAAACACAGCGGCGTTCGCGTCATGGGACTGCCATTCGACCTCGCCGACACGCTGCGCTCCGTGGAGGATCGTTGGGCGCAAGCGATGGCTCTGGCCATTTTCGCGCCGCTGGTTCTGCTTCTCCTTTGCCTGCGCCGGCCCTTGATCGGTTGGACGACGGCGCTCGTTCCCGTTGCGGCGCTCTGTTTACTGCTGATCGGCATGGCGGGTTTTCAGATCAAATGGAATCTCTACAATCTTCTAGCCGTTCCGATCGCAATCGGCATCGGCGTCGATGCCGCCCTGCGCATCTACTTGCGATACTGGGAGGAAAATCAGATCGGCGCGGTGCAGACGATCTTGATGTCCGCTCCCAGCCTGCTGATGATGCTGTTGACGCTGCTGCTGGGATTCGTCGGCAGCATTTTCGCCGAGCATCGCGGCATGGCTTCCCTGGCCGCCGTGCTGCTGGTTGGGCTGCTGTTCGCGATGGCGGCGGCGGTTGTGTTTTATCCGGCGCTGCTGCAAACGATCCATCTGCGCCTGCAACGGCGGTGATCTCTCCCGCCGCTTTCGAGCCCGAAAACTAAAATGGCGGAGGGAAAACCCTCCGCCATTCTTGATCGGAATCGAACTGGTTCTTAGATGCGGTTCTTCACGAGATCCTCGACGACCGCCGGATCGGCCAGGGTCGAGGTGTCGCCGATGTTGCCGATCTCGCCTTCGGCGATCTTGCGCAGGATGCGGCGCATGATCTTGCCGGAGCGGGTCTTCGGCAGACCGTCGGCGAACTGGAGCTTGTCCGGCGTGGCGATCGGGCCGATCTCCTTGCGGACGTGGTTGATGAGATCCTTCAAGAGCGCGTCGGTCTTCTGCACGCCCTTGACCAGCGTCACGAACGCGTAGATGCCCTGGCCCTTGATCTCGTGCGGCATGCCGACGACCGCCGCCTCGGCGACGGATTCGTGCGACACCAGGGCGCTCTCCACCTCGGCCGTGCCGATGCGGTGGCCGGACACGTTGATGACGTCGTCCACGCGGCCCATCAGCCAGTAGTAGCCGTCCTCGTCCTTGCGCGCGCCGTCGCCCGTGAAATAGATGCCCGGGAACATCGCGAAGTAGGTTTCCTTGAAGCGCTGATGCTGGCCGTAAACGGTGCGCATCATGCCCGGCCACGGCTTGGTGATGACGAGGTAGCCGCCTTCGTTCGTGTCCACTTCGGAGCCGTTCTCGCGGATGATCTTCGGCTCGACGCCGAAGAACGGCAGGGTGGCCGAACCCGGCTTGAGGCCCCACGCGCCCGGCAGCGGGTTGATGAGGATGCCGCCGGTCTCCGTCTGCCACCACGTATCGACGATCGGGCAGCGCTCGTGGCCGACGTTCCTGTGATACCACATCCACGCCTCGGGGTTGATCGGCTCGCCGACCGAGCCCAGCAGCTTGAGGCTGGAAAGATCGTATTTCTTCACCCATTCGTCGCCCTGGGCCATCAGGGCGCGGATCGCCGTGGGCGCGGTGTAGAACTGGGTGACTTTGTATTTGTCCACCACCGCCCAGAAGCGGCCGGGGTCCGGATAGGTGGGTACGCCCTCGAACATGACTTCGGTGGCGCCGGTGAGCAGCGGAGCGTAGACGATGTAGGAGTGGCCCGTGACCCAACCGATGTCGGCCGTGCACCAGAAGATGTCGCCCTGATGGTAATCGAAAATGTATTTGAACGTGGTGGCCGTGTAGACCATGTAGCCGCCGACGTTGTGCTGCACGCCCTTCGGCTTGCCGGTGGAGCCGGAGGTGTAAAGGATGAACAGCGGGTCCTCGGCGTCCATGATCTCCGCCGGGCAAACCGTCGATGCTTTCGGAACAATGTCGTGATACCAGATGTCGCGGCCGGCGACCATGTTGGTGTCGATGCCCTTGCCCTCGCCGACGCGGCGGACGACGATGCAGGTTTTGATCTCGGCGCCTTCTTTCTTCGCCAGATCCATCGCCTGATCGGCCGCCACTTTCAGCGACACGGCCTTCTTGCCGCGGAAGGTGCCGTCGGTGGTGAGCAGGAAGCTGCACTTGGAATCGACGATGCGATCCTTCAGCGCCTCGGCGGAGAAGCCGCCGAACACGACCGAGTGAATCGCGCCGATGCGGGCGCAGGCCAGCAGCGCCACGGAGAGTTCGGGAATCATCGGCATGTAGATGGAGACGCGGTCGCCTTTTTTCACGCCGCGCTGCTTCAGCACGTTGGCGAGCTGGCAAACTTCGCGATGGAGTTGGCCGTAAGTGATGGCGCGTTCTTCGCCCGGTTCGTTGCCTTCCCAGAAGATCGCCACCTGGTTGGTTCTTTCCGGCAGGTGACGGTCAAGACAGTTGTAGCAAACATTGGTCTTGCCGCCCTGGAACCATTTGATCGAAATGTCGCCGGAAAAATCGTAATCGCGAACCTTGTCCCACTTCTTCGACCACCAGAACTGGCTGGCGATCTCGCTCCAGAAGCCTTCCGGATCCTTAACGGAGCGATTGTACATTTCCTGGTACTGCTCGCGCGACTTGATCCAGGCACGTTCGACGAACTCTTTGGGCGGGTTGAATACGCGGTTTTCTTCCATCATGGATGCGATCTGCTTGTTCTCAGCCATCGAACTCCTCCTGTGGTCAATTAGGAACGCCAACAAGACTCCCGGCGTGGATGCTATGGCCGCAGGGGCCTCTAACCAAAGAGTCTTCCCTAAACACGCTGCCAAAATCCGAGCGGAGAGTGCTGCTTTCGCACTTAACGTTGACTGGCAATGACAAACGCTAAATATCCTCCGCTACGCGCGTTTTCGATGCCAGAGCCAGTCGGATGTCCCGCTTCGGGGGTGATTGTCGGTTCGGAACCGCCGCACTCTCCCGCGAATAGGTGGCCCGCTGATACCACACTTGACGCAGGCTGTCAATAGCTAATATTTATAACCGCAAGGAATAAATGATTCTTTGCCTGAGACGCTTCAAAATAGAAGTTGCTTTGTGCCTTTTCACCACGAAACAAGAACACGTAAAGCATTGATATAATAAGAAATATTTTACATGTCGTTTGGGGAATAGTTTCTCATGGATTATCTTCGGCCATTTTTACGGCATTTTCGAGGCTTGCTATGATCTTGTTTTAATGGTAAAGCGGAAAAGCTATCCCGGAAGTCTTTGACGCACAGCGGCGTATTTGGATGCGCTGCAGAAAGCGAGGCGAAATGGCGGCGTTCGATCTCAGCCGAGTGAATTCGGAGATTCGAAAACGACTTGAGCCGTTCCTCGCCGATTTTACCAAAATTGCCGATTTCCCTTTTCAGGCGGCTTACCTGATCGGTCCGGCGGCGCGTGGCGAATTCAACGCCTCCAAACCCGAATTGCAGATCTGTCTCGTCGCCGATTCGTATCGGCCTGAAACTCTGGAAGCGATCGCCAGCCTTGGCCGGAAGCATGGCAAAGCCGGCATTCGCGCCCCCCTCCTCCTGACTCCCGAACATATCCAACAAGCTCGCGACGTCTTCCCGATGTCGTTGCTGGACTTGAAGCACAACCACATTCCTCTCGCCGGCGTTCCTCTGCTTGACGGTATCGCCATTTCCCAAATGCACCTGCGCTGGGAATGCGAGCGCGAGGCGCGCCTGGCGCGATTGCACATGCGGCAGGCTTACCTGAGTTCCGCCGGCGACGCAGCCTGGATGGCGCGATGGTTTGCCGATGAAGTCGTGTTGCTCTTTCCCATTTTCCGCGCCGTCCTCCACCTTCTCGGAGAAGAGGCCAAATCCGGCAATACGGAATCGGCGGAACGCCTTTCGGAAAAGACGGGCGTTCCCCTGGAATCGTTCGTGGCGGTTTGGGCGTTGCGCAAGACGGGCAAAACCCCGGCGGTCTCAGCCGTGAAACAGCTTTACGTCGAATGGGACGAAGCGATGCGGCAGTTGATAGGAAAAATCGATGCGCTGCCGGCATAACCCCCTTCTTCTCGTAGCGGGTCTGATGCTGGCGGCTTTATCGCCGGCATGGGCGGCGGGCATCGCCGCCGACTGGCCGGCGCAGCCGTCTCACTACGTCGTCGATCGCGCCGAAATGATCGACGCGGCGATCGAGCGCACACTCAACGGCGTCCTCCAGGAACTCGAACAGAAAACCAAGGTGCAGTTCCTGATCGCCACCACCCCTTCGCTCGACGGCAGCACCAAGGAAGAATATGCTTTGGCGCTCGCCGAAAAATGGCGTCTCGGACAAAAACGCGAAGACACGGGCCTGCTCTTTCTGCTCGCTCAAGCCGAGCGACAGTATCGTTTCGAGACGGGCTACGGCCTGGAAGGAACCCTGCCCGACAGCTATCTCGGTCAAGTCGGGCGGGAAACGCTTGCGCCGTTGCTGCGACAGGGCAAGTCTTCCGCAGCTATTGCCGCTACGGCGGCTGAAATCATCGGAACGATCGCCAAAGAAAAAGGCGTCGAACTTACCGGCATGCCCAGCTTGAGCGCGACCGCCAGAAAGAGCCGAAATAATGGAGACGGCTACGGAGGCCTGTTCACCATACTTGCCTTCATCGCCATTGCCTTTTTTATGGGGCGAGGAGGGAGATCCAGACGCAGCGTGGCCATGTGGCGAGGCGCCGCCATCGGTACGATCTTAGGGAGCGGTTTGGGAGGCGGCTTTAGGGGCGGCTTCGGCGGGCGCTCGGGCGGCTTCGGAGGCTTTGGCGGCGGGGGCGGCGGAGGCTTCGGCGGCGGCGGCGCCGGCGGCAGCTGGTGAGAAAGACGTCGGAATAAATACGACCCTTTGTCGTCTTTAGGTGGAGAAAGGAAAAAGCATGAAACGCCTGGTGGCAACAGCAGCGGGAATATTAGCGGCGTTCCTCCTCTTTGGAACATCCGGTTGCGGCTACAACACCGCGATCGGCCTGGAAGAAGAAGTCAACTCCCAATGGTCGCAAATCGAGGTGCAGCTGAAACGACGCTACGATCTGATCCCGAATCTCGTGGAGACGGTAAAAGGCTACGCGGCGCACGAAAGCGAGTTGTTTACGGAAATCGCAAAGGTGCGCGAATCGTATTTCAATGCGCCATCGCGGGATGAAAAGGTTGAAGCCGCAACGCGTCTGGAAGGCGCATTGTCCCGGCTACTGCTGCTGAAGGAGAATTACCCGCAGTTGAAAGCCGATCAGTCTTTCCTGAAATTGCAGGATTCGATCGAAGGCACGGAAAACCGTATCGCCGTCGAGCGTAAAAGATATAATGACGCCGTGCGCGATCTGAACAGTTATATTCGCGGCATCCCCGGTAAATGGTGGGCGTCTTTGGCTGGCGTGAAGCAAGCCAGGTATTTCGAGGTTCGCGAAGAAGAAAAAGCCGTGCCGGCTGTGAAATTTTAAATCGTCTCCGCCGGGCGGCGGGGAGAAAGGACGGGGCCATGTTGACATTCAAAGCGACTTACGAGGGGACGGGACCGACCATCACCAGCCACAATCCCGCCACGGGCGAGCCGTTGGGCCAAGTGCGGAGCTTCACCACGGAGGAAGCCAAGGCCGCCATCGAACGGGCGCGGGCGGCGCAGAAAACCTGGGCCGAAAAATCGCTGAACGAGCGCATCACTTATATGCGACGCTTCCAGCATCTGCTCACTGAACAGGCGGACGACGTCTGCCGGCTGATCTCGCAGGAAAACGGCAAGCCTTTGCAGGAAGCGATGGAAACGGAGGTCATGCCGATCATCGACCTCACCTCCTACTTCTGCAACAACGCCAAGCGCATCCTCTCCGACCAGCGCATCCCGCTCCACCTGCTCAAGTATCGCCGCAGCTACCTCACCTACCGCCCGCGCGGTCTGATGCTCATCATCAGCCCGTGGAATTTCCCGTTCACGATTCCCAGCGGCGCGATCGTCATGGGGCTGATCGCCGGCAACGCCGTGATCCAAAAACCGGCGAGCCTGACGCCGCTGATCGCCTTGCGCACCCAGGAAATCTTCACCGAAGCCGGTCTCGATCCCGATCTGTTCCAGGTCGTTCCCGGCCCGGGCGTGCTCGGTTCGCGGATGATCGAAATGGGCGTGGACTACGTGAATTTCACCGGCTCCACCGCCGTCGGCCTGCGCGTGGCCGAGCTTTGCGGCCGGCTGCTGATCCCTTGCAGCATGGAGCTTGGCGGCAAGGATCCGGCGATCGTCTGCGACGACGCCAACCTGGACATGGCGGCGGGCTCCATCGTCTGGGGCGGACTCGCCAATGCCGGTCAGGTGTGCGCTTCTGTCGAGCGCGTCTATGCGCACGAGAAGATTTACGACGCGTTGGTGGAGAAGGTCGTCGAGCGCACCAAAAAGCTGCGCGTCGGCGATCCGTCGATGGGCGACGTGGACATGGGACCGATGGTCGATCCGAACCAGCTCAAGATCGTCGAGCATCAGGTGAACGACGCCTTGTCGCACGGCGCGAAACCGCTCGTCGGCGGCAAGCGCATCGAGAGCCCAGGCAACTTCTTCGAGCCGACGGTGCTTGTCGATGTCACGGACGATATGGAAGTCATTCGCGACGAGACCTTCGGGCCCGTGATTCCGATCATGAAATACGCCGACGACGACGAAGCCGTCGAGCGCTCCAATAATTCCGAATACGGCCTGAACGCCTACGTCTACAGCACCGATCGCGAGCGGGCGCGTCGCATCGCGCGGAAACTGGAGGCGGGGACGGTGATGATCAACGAAACGCTGCTGACGCACGGCTGTCCGGAGTTGCCGTGGCAGGGCTGCAAGAAAAGCGGCCTGGGCAAGGTGCACTCGGATCAAGGCTTGCGCGATCTCTGCTACCCGTACCACATCAACGAAGACACGGTGCTCCAGCCGCCGGCAAGCCCGTTCTGGCAGCCGTATTCGGGCTGGATGTACAACGCGCTTCTGGCCTCGGTGAAGGCGCTGTACGGTCGCGGCGTCGGCGGCCGGATCGACGGCCTCAAGCAGTTTTTCAACAAGCCGAACGCATCGGTTCCGACTCAGCCGGAAGTCAATGATTAGCTCCGAGCAGAGCGCTTCGCTCTTTTCGCAGATTCTGGACGCAACCCGGCAGGCGGCCGACCGCGATACGGCGGCGGCCGCCGCCATGCGTTTGATCCACGACGCCCTGCCCCATTACCGCTGGGTCGGTGTTTATTGGCTCAGCGGTGACACACTGGAACTCGGTCCTTACATCGGCGCGCCGACGGATCACACCCGCATTCCTGTGGGTCGGGGCGTTTGCGGCGCGGCGGTGGCCGAAAACCGAAACCAGGTGATCGACGACGTTCGCACCCTCGGCAATTACCTTGCCTGCAGCATGGAAACGCGTTCCGAGATCGTCGTCTTGATCCGCGACGCCGGCGGCCGCATTCTGGGCCAGATCGACGCCGATGGCCATAAAGTCGGCGCTTTCGATACCTCAGACGAGGCCTTCCTGGAGCTTGTCGCTGGACTTTTGGTGCAAAAATAACCTCGCGCCTCTGTATTATCCCTAGTATATTGGAAAGAGCACTGGTCTACGCTGGTTTGGCATAATTCGACAATTCCGGGCATATTCGGCGTGAAAATGATGTCGATTTGACCGCTTCTCCTGGCATTTTCCCTTGCAATCGACATAGCTCGGCGTTATCCTGACGTCGCTTTCGGGCCGGATCCTCGTCCGGCGCCGGGCTCTCGCCGATGTGTACGTCAGAATCGAGGTTGCCGTTGGACAATGATCTCCAGCTACAACCAATAGTGTTGATCGTCGGCAATTATGGCAGCGGCAAAACGGAAGTCGCCGTCAATCTCGCCGTCAACCGCCTCAAATATGGTCCCGTTCAAGTGGTGGACCTCGACGTCGTCAATCCCTATTTTCGCTCCCGAGAAGTGCGCAGCATCCTCGAAGCAAAGGGCGTCGAAGTCATCGTTCCCGAGGAACGACTGATCGAAGCCGACCTGCCGGTGGTGGTGCCGCAGATTCGCGGCGCGATCCTGAAACCGAAGGGCCTCGCCATCCTCGACGTAGGCGGCGACAACGTCGGCGCAACCGTGCTCGGCAGCTTGAACGACGAGCTTGTTTCGCGTCCGCACGATGTGTTGCAGGTTGTCAACGTGAAACGGCCCTTCACCGAAACGGTGGAAGGCTGCGTCGCCATCACACGCGAGATCGAAGCGGCCTGTCGGCTGAAGGTAACCGGCGTCATCGGCAACGCGCACTTGATGGACGAAACTGACGAGAAGACAATCCTCGATGGTTACAAACACGCGCGCGGCGTGGCCGAGGCGCTCGGCGTGCCGCTAAAATTCATCACTTGTGAGGAGCGGGTGCTGGCGACGTTGGACCGGGCGGCGATCCGCTGCCCGATTCTGCCGCTGTCGCGCCAGATGCTGCCGCCCTGGCGGCGGCGGCAGGCGCTGGGAAGCCAGAACTTTCTGCTTTCGTGATCCGGCCCTGGCGGCCGCCTGCGAGGAGGACAGATGCCGAGAGTTGTCATCGACCGGGACCGTTGCAAGGGATGCGGGTTGTGCGTCGGCGCTTGCCCGAAGAACACTCTGGCCCTTTCCAAGGACATCAACGTCAAAGGCTATTTCTACGCCGAGCAGGTTCACCCCGAGAATTGCATCGGCTGTCGCATGTGCGCGACGATCTGCCCCGACGTGGCGATCGAGGTATTCAAGCCCAATAAAGAGGGCGTTGAAGAGCGGATCTACACGCGGCCCGAATCGCTGACCGCCAACAACACGCATTATTGTCCCGGCTGCACGCACGGCGTCGTCCACCGCCTCGTCGCCGAGTCGCTCGACGAACTCGGCCTGCGCGAGCGGACGGTCGGCATCGCGCCGGTCGGCTGCGCCGTGCTCGCCTACAACTATTTCAACTGCGACTTCCAGGAAGCCGCCCATGGCCGCGCCCCGGCCTTCGCGACGGGCATCAAGCGCGTGCGGCCGGAGATCATCGTCTTCACCTACCAGGGCGACGGCGATCTGGCCTCGATCGGCGGCAACGAGATCATCCATGCGGCGAACCGCGGCGAGAAGTTCACCGTGATTTTCGTCAACAACGCCGTCTATGGCATGACCGGCGGCCAGATGGCCCCGACGACCCTGCCCAAGCAGGTGACGACGACTTCGCCCGGCGGGCGCGACGTGGAGAAAACGGGCTGGCCGATGCGCGTCGCGGAAATGCTCGCCACGCAACGGACGCCGGGCTACATCGCCCGCGTCGCCGTGCATCGTCCAAAATTCGTCAAGGCCGCCAAGCAGGCGATCAAGAAAGCTTTCACCTATCAGAACGAGGGCAAGTGTTTCTCGTTCGTGGAAGTGCTCTCCACCTGCCCCACCAACTGGGGTCTGCCGCCTTTGAAGGCGCTCGACTGGCTGGAAGAGAACATGATCCCCTACTATCCCCTGGGCGAATTCAAGACGCCTGACGCGGCGTGAGGAGGCGCAAGATGCAAGCGGAAGTCATGTGCGCGGGATTCGGCGGCCAGGGCATCATGATGATCGGCAAGCTTCTCGCCCTCGCCGGCATGGACGCCGGCCGCGAAGTGGCGTGGATTCCCTCCTACGGACCGGAGATGCGGGGCGGCACAGCCTACTGCATGGTGGTGATCGCCGATCGCCCCATCGGTTCGCCGGTGGTCAGCAATCCGGCGCACCTTGTAGTGATGAACCGTCCCTCGCTGGAGAAATTCGCGCCGGTGATGAAGCCGGGCGGCGTGTGCCTCGTCAACAGTTCGTTGATTACGATCGGCGCGAACCGCAAGGACATCCTCGAAGTGCGCGTGCCTTGCAACGAACTGGCCAACACGATGGGCGATCCGCGCACGTTGAACATCATCGCGCTGGGCGCGTTCGCCGCATGCAGCAAAATGGTGGACTTCGAACTCGTCCGCCAGGCGGTTCGCCATCAGTTCGAGGCTAAACCGAAGGCGCTGGAGTTGAACATGAGGGCTTTGGAGGCTGGGGCTCAAGCAGCGCTCAAAGCAGCGGGAATGGCGGCGTAAACGGACGGGCACACCCTCAAGGAGCGAAACGATGGCGAAGAAGCTGATGAAGGGCGCTGAAGCGATCGGCGAAGCCGCAATCTGGGCGGGCTGCCGCGCCTATTTCTGTTATCCGATCACGCCGCAGACGGAAGTGGCGGAATACCTCTCCCGCCGCATGCCGCAGGTCAACGGCGCGTTTCTCCAGGCCGAAAGCGAACTGGCCGCCGCCAATATGATTTTCGGCGCGTCCGGCACGGGCGCGCGCGTGTTCACCACCTCGTCGTCGCCGGGCATCAGCCTGATGTCGGAGGCGATTTCCTACATCGCGGCGGCGGAACTGCCCGCCGTGTTCGTCAACATCATCCGCTCAGGCCCGGGGCTTGGCGGCATCCTGCCAGCGCAATCCGACTACTTCCAGGCCACCAAGGGCGGCGGGCACGGCGACTACCGACTGATCGTGCTTGCGCCGGCGACAGTCCAGGAAGCGGTGGATATGATGATGACCGCTTTCGATCTCGCCGACGAGTACCGTAATCCGGTGATGCTCATCGGCGACGGTCTCATCGGCCAGATGATGGAGCCGGTGGAGTTTCCGGAAAACTGGAAGCCGAAGACCGTGGACAAATCGGCTTGGGTGACGGAAGGAGCGAAGGGCCGCACGCCCCACATCATCAAGACGCTTTTCCTCGACGCCGCGAAATGCGACGCCCACAACCATCATTTGGCCGAGAAATATCGGCGGGTCGTGGAAAAAGAGCAGCGCTGGGAGGACTGGAACCTCGACGGCAAGTACGAGGTGCTGCTCGTGTCCTTCGGCACGATGAGCCGGATTTGCAAAACGGTAATTGAAGACATGGCCGCCGAGGGAATCAAGGTTGGCCTTGTGCGCCCCAAGTCGCTCTACCCTTTCCCTTCCGAGGCGATTTACCGCGCCGCGAACAAACCGCATGTCAAAGCGGTGCTCAGCGTCGAGATGAACATGGGGCAGATG
This sequence comes from Myxococcales bacterium, assembly GCA_003598065.1. Classification (GTDB taxonomy): domain Bacteria; phylum Myxococcota_A; class SURF-8; order SURF-8; family SURF-8; genus SURF-8. The sequence goes on from QZKR01000031.1 coordinate 113,980, forward strand.
GTGGAGGACGTCGAACGGGCCGTGCGCTTCACCAAACCCGTTTCCTGGTACGGTCGCGCCGGCGGCGTGATTCCCACTCCCGAGGAAGTGGCCGCGCAGATCCGCAAGCTGGCGGGACGAACGTGAGTGGAAACGCCATGAAACCGCTTGGCCGTCAGCCCTTGAGCATGCCGCTTGGCGAAGCGCTGGCCAAGCGGCGCTCGATACGCAGCTTTCTGCCTCGGCCGCTCACAAACGACGAACTCGGCGCGCTCCTCTGGGCCGCTCAAGGAATCACCGATTCCACTCTCGGCCTGCGCGTGACGCCCTCATCCGGGGCGGCCTATCCCAATACAATCTACGCTTTCACCGCCGAGGGCGTATTTCGCTACGATCCTGCGGCGCATGCCCTGGAAAAGCTGGCGGACGACGACCGAAGGCCGTTGGTGGCCGCCGCCTGCCACGGCCAGCGCTTCATTGCTACGGCTCCGCTAGTGGCGGCCATAGCCGGCGAGCACAAACCGATCACGCCCGACTTCGACGACCGCTCGACGCTTTACATGATTCTTGAGGCCGGCCACGCCGCACAGAACTTCCTGCTCGCCGCCGCAGCCCTCAACCTGGGAGCCGTTCCCATCGGCGCGTTCTCCGACGAAACGCTCACCCAGAATCTCGGGTTGGGCGGAGCGCAGACGCCGATGTATATCCTCTGCGCGGGGGCTATCGGCTGAAAGAGAGGGGTAGCCCCTCTCTTTGCCCTGTCGCCCTCCATTCGATTTGCTTACTGCGCGATGAAGGTATTGATCCAGTTCGCGTAGGCATCCACGCGCGTCGAAACGCCATAGACCGTGCAGCGGCTGTCGCCGAAAGAGGTCACGCCGGCGAGGTAGGGAACGCCGGAGCGATACATGAACGCCGGACCGCCGCTGTCGCCGAAGCAGGGGCCGCCCGCCTGCTGGGCATAGGAAAACTGCGTGGCCGTGCTGACGCCGCTCGGGCAGCCCGTGATCGTGCAGCCAAGGCTGCCGATCGGCAGGTCCACCTGCAGCTTGACGCCCGCCGAGCCGGTCTCCGTCTTACCAAAACCGGCGAAGTTGGCCCAGGAGCCCACGTCGGCTGTGGTCAACCCGAGACTGGTGGGAAGGTTCGACACGGGGTCGATTGCCTCGGCGATGCCCGTCGAAAGCCGCACCAGGGCGATGTCGTTGCGCAGGCTGATGCGATTGTAGCTCGGATTGATCAGCGTCTGCCGCACACGGTAAAGGTGCGACAAAATATCCACCGACGGATTGTCGCCGACGTAGATCGCCAGCGACGACGGCGCCAAGGTCTTGAACTTGCTGCCGCCTTTGGCCGTATCAAGGCAGTGGGCGGCCGTCACCACGACGTCGTAGTCCACCAGCGTGCCGGAGCAGAACGGCTGGACGTAAACCCGCGTGCCCCTGGACACCAACTGATGCAAGCTGACCGTGGCGGCGTGCTCGGGCGCATCGGGCGGCGCGCCGTTGAATATCGGCAGAGTGGCGTGGTCAACGAAATCACCCGCGCCGGGCAGCACTTCGGTGACATTGTGGGCGGGGCCGGCATCGCAGCCGTAGGCGGCAAACACCACCAGAAACGCAAGCAAAAGCGCTTTCCGAGTCATGTTGTTCATCCTCCCTGCGCGCGTCGCGCGTGAACGACGGTAGTTTATACGGAACCCCTGAGTAGATTGCGGAAGCTTATAGCGTATTCCAAGTTTTCTGACAAGCGAAAAATGTAACTCATAAGGAGACAATTCACTCCTCAAGAGTCTGCTTGCCCTCCTGCCCTGCCTTCGGCTAAAGTTGAACTAATCCGCCCAAATAAGCGGACGAGGGGAAACCATGCGCCGCAGCGTCAAAACCGTTTTTTGCATCGCGTTTTTCTCCCTTGCCGCCACGGCTTTGGCTGACGAAGCCGCGCCGCCGGCCAATCCACCCGCGAGTCCTCCGGCGACCGACACTCCGGCTCCTCCTCCCGCCAATCCTCCGGCGACCGAAACGCCGGCTGCTCCTCCCGTTGCACCGGAAGAGGCAGGTTCGCCCCCTCGCCCGTCTGTTCTGGAGCGTACACCACAGTCGGGAACGCTCGTCCGGCATTATCTCCCCGAGCCCAAAATCGTGCTGCGCATCAATCCGGAACTGCTCCTGGGCGGCATGCTTTCCAACTACCGCGACCTTGGCTACTTCATGCACGTTAGCTTCGGCGGCGGCGTCGGCTTCACCTACCTGGAAGACTGGCATTTCCGGCTCAACCTCTGGGCGCTCACCGAGGAGCACAAGTATAAAGGCACGAACAGCGGCCGGACCACGAAGCACCGCCTTTGGTTCGTTCAGCCGGCGGCCTATGCGATGTACCGCGCGGCGCACTTCCCCAAGTATCACTATTTCGTGCCGATGGATCTCTTTCTCGGCGTGAAGGTGGGCATGAATGCGTTCGTCACCGACTCGCCCTTTGGCAAGCGCGACAACGAAATGGCTTTTCTTTACGGCATCGCGGTCATGCCGCGTTTCCACGTCTGGGACGGCTTCGGCATCGGCCCGACGCTGGAGGTCTCGACGCTCGACTACCTCGCCAACTTTTTCTTCCACTACGGGCTGTCGTTCTACTGGGATTTCGAGGTGATGGGGAAAGGAAACGGGAGTCAGACGCCGGCAAGCTCACCTTAGCGTCCCCACGGCCTCCTCCAGCCCGTCCACCGTCAGCGGGAACATCGGAAACACCTTGCCCACCATGGCGATCGTGTACGACCACCAGTTCGCCTTGGGGATGGGGTTGAGCCAGACCGTTTTACGGAAATGCTCGCGCACGCGCTTGAGCCAGACCAACCCCGGCGTTTCGTTGCGGTGATAGTAGTAGATCGCGCCGTTGACGGAGGTGAGTTCGGAGGGGGCCATCGCCGCGTCGCCGACGAGGATCACCCGCCACGAGGCGTCCAGATCCGAAAACAGTTTGCCCGTCGCCACGCGCTGATCGAGGTAAATGTCCTCGAACACTTCCTCGTAAAGACAGTTGTGAAAATAGTAGTGCTTGAAGCCCTTGAAGTGGTTCATCTGGCTGGCGGCGGAAAACAGCCGGTTGACCAGCCGCGCGTAAGGGTCCATCGAGCCGCCGGCGTCCATCAGCAAGAGGAGCTTCATGCGGTTTTTGCGCTCCGGGCGGAAGATCAGCTCCAGTTCGCCGGCGTTCTTGCAGGTTTCGTCGATCGTCTCGCCCACGTCCAGTTCGTCGGCGACGCCGACGCGCTCCAGGACGCGCAGCTTCTTCAAGGCCACTTTCATCTGCCGGATGTCGAGGGTCACGTCCTGACGGTAGTTCTTGAAACGCCGCAGAGACGCCACCTGCACGGCGGAGTGCATGCCCCCTTCCCCGCCGACGCGGATGCCGGCGGGATTGACGCCCGAATGGCCGAAGGGCGAGCGGCCGCCCGTGCCGATCCAGCGGTCGCCGCCGTCATGGCGGGAATCCTGCTCGCGCAGGCGGTTTTCAAATTCCTCGCGCAGCCGGTCGAAATCCATCGCTTCGAGGAGCTTCAGTTCCTCCTCGCTCAAGTGCGGCATAGGGAGCGGGTCGTTCAGCCAGTCCTCGACGTCTTTCTTCAGCGTTTCGGAAAGCTCGGCGTCCTTGAAAATATGGAGGAAGACCTGATCGAAGATGTCGTAGTAGGCCACGTCCTTGACCAGCAGCGAACGGGCCAGGGCATAGAATGTCTTCGCGTCCGACCAGGCCAGCCCCTTGGCCAGCGCCTCCATGAAGACGAGCCACTCCGTCAGCGTGACGGGCACGCCCTGTTTACGCAGCGTGAAGAAAAAGGACGCGAGCAACGAGCCTCCTGATTTAGTAGCTTCCTCGCGATGGAGCAGAGTTGTACTGTGCTCCACACGTTTATGGGATAGTCAGATGTGTGCCATGGCTTGCCTGCAAGCCATGTGCCTTTGCCTTTTCATGCTTTGCAAGCAAAGCATGGCACACCTACCGCGCGGCATCGCCGCGACTCCCCTTAAATGTTCGGAGCACGGTGCAACCGTGCTCCATCTCAGGACAACGGGCCTCCTGACCTAGAAACTTCTTCCGGCGGCGCGCTTGCGCGAGGCGTCGTACGTCGCCATGTCCTGCTCGCTCTTCAACAGCACGCCCAGGAAAGGAACTTCGTTGCGCAGTTCCTTCTCCGTAATGCCCGCCTTGAGCAGCACGCCGATCCAGTCGATCAGCTCCGAGGTGGACGGCTTCTTGCGGAATTCCTCGATCTGCCGGAGCGTATAAAATTTGGCGATGCACTGATCCAGCAGCGCGCGCTTAAGGTCGGGAAAGTGAACGTGGACAATCTCCTCCATCAGGTCCGCCGTCGGAAAGGCGATGAAGTGGAACACGCAACGGCGCAGGAAGGGGTCGGGCAGTTCCTTTTCCGAGTTGGAGGTGATGATGATGACCGGCCGATGCTTGGCCACGATCCGTTCGCCCGTCTCGACGATGTCGAAGGCCATTTCGTCCAGTTCGGACAACAGGTCGTTGGGGAATTCGAGATCGGCCTTGTCGATCTCGTCGATGAGCACCACGGCGCGCTCCTGGCTGGCGAAGGCCTGCCCCAGGGGACCGAGGCGGATGTACTGCCGGATGTCGGAGACGTCCTTGTCGCCGAAACGGCTGTCGTTGAGCCGCTGCACGGTGTCGTAGACGTACAGGCCGTCGATCGCCTTGGCGGTCGATTTCACCATCCACTTGTAGAACGGCATCTCGAGTCCCTGGGCGATGTTTGTCGCCAAGAGCGTCTTGCCCGTGCCCGGTTCGCCTTTGATCAGCAGCGGGCGAGCGAGAGCGATGGCCACGTTCACGGCGTCGCGCAGTTCCGCCGAGGCGATGTAGGTCGTGGTGCCGCGAAAGCGATCGAAATTTTCCGTCATTACAACCTCCAACCACGGAGAACCTTAACCAGAGCCCCTCTAAAAGAAACCGCCGGCCCCGCGCGTATTCCGTCTAACGGCGCAGGACCGGCGCAAATTCCGGGGGCGCTGCGACGCTCCGGCGTCGCGCGGCGCTCAATACGACGTGGTGATCTCCTCGATGCGCTGCATCTGCAGGCCGATTTCCTTGGAATACTCCATCGCGCCCTCGGTGCGCACCCAACCCAGCCTCACCGCATCAACCAACGGGGCCTGGCTGGTGAGCACCTTCATCGCCCCGTCGATGTCGGGGAAAAGCATGTGCACGAAAGGCCGCCGCCGTTCGTAGGTTCCGCGCCCGGCCTTCGTCCGGCCGCCCTTCATCCGCAGGTAGGCGGCCGGGCCGCCGTTCTCCACCGTCCACTGGAAAATGCGGTCGGGGCTCGTCTTGGTGACCTTGGTCATCTGCGGATCGCCCGCCTTGTTGAGCTGCGACAGGGCGTTGGTGATCATGTAGAGCACGAGCTTGACCTTAAGCGTCTTCTTCGCCGTATCCTTCGGAAGCGCGCTGGGCAGCAGCAGCTTGAGCGTCAGCAGCAGCGGCAGGATGCGGAACAGCAGATGCAGATGCCGCAAGCCCTTCGGGCGCGGCAGGACGGTCTTTCCGGCGAAAAAGCCGTTCATCTTCGCGAGCGTGGGGAACGACAAGGTCAGGTCGGGCTTCTCGTGAAAGCCTTTCTTCACGTCCAGCGCGCCGTCATCGAAAATCATGTGGGCGGCGATGTCGGAACCCTTGGCGCAGAACTGCACCACGCCTTTCTTCGGGAAAAGCTTCCTGAAAAGAGGCTTGTCCTCGGCCACCACTTTCGTCAGCGGCAGGGCGGAGTATAGAAAAATCCGCGCCGCGATCTGGTCGTTGTCGATTTCGGCCATGGCTTATGTCTCATCTTCCCAATCGTCGTCCTGCTCCACTTCGACGCGCAACAGTTCCTGAATCGCCTCCAGAATGCCGTCGGCGTCCATCTTGTAGACGTGCAGCAAATCGTCGGGATAGCCGACGATGGAGAACTCGTCCTGCAAACCCAGGCGGCGCATAGCGCAGGCCTTGCCGTGCTTGGTGATAACCTCGGAGACGGCGCTTCCCAAGCCGCCGATGACGTTGTGGTCCTCGACGGTGACGATGCGCCGCGTGTCCATCACGGCCTTGAGGATCGCCTCTTCGTCGATCGGCTTGATCGTGTGCATGTCGAGAACGCGCACCGAAACGCCGTTCTTCTTGGCGATCTCGGCCGCTTCCAGCGCGCCCACCGTCGGGCGGCCGGCAGCGATGACCGTGACGTCCGTGCCCTCGTGAATCTGGATCGCCTTGCCGATTTCGAAATCGAAGTCCAGCGACTTGTGCAAAGGCGGCTCAAAACTGCGGCCGATGCGGATATAAACCGGCCCCACATGTTCGATCGAAGCGATGGCGGCCTTGGCCGTCTCGTAGGCGTCTGCCGGAGCAATAACGGTCATGCCTGGAAAAAGGCGCATCACGCCCAGGTCTTCCGTGCAATGGTGCGTCGTGCCGGCCTGGCCGAAGGACGTGCCGGAGTGCGTGGCGATGATCTTGACGTTGCGCTTCTGGTAGCAGATGTCGGTGCGCACGTGCTCCGCGCCGCGCAGGGCGGTGAAAACGGCGAACGTCGAGCAGACCGGGATCAATCCCGTCGCCGCCAGTCCGGAGGCGATGCCGAACATGTTGGTTTCGGCGATGCCGACGTTGTAGAAGCGGTCTGGATGGGTCTTCTGGAATCTGCCGATCTTTGTCGAACCGGCCAGATCGGCGGTCAGGGCGACGATCTTCTTGTTTTCCTCGCCCAGCCTCGTCAGCACTTCCCCGTAGAGTTCCGCCTGCGTCATGTGATCGGCGTCGTCGATCGTCCAGGTCAAACCTTTTGTCGTCATGGCGGTCTCCTCTTTAGACGAGCGGGTATTTTTTACGGATGGCCTCGATCGCCTTCTTGGACATCTCGGAATCCAGGCCGGCATAGTGCCATTTGGCCTGGTCCTCCATGAAGTCCACGCCCTTGCCTTTGATGGTGTTGGCGATGATGACCGTCGGTTTCGTCTTTTCGGCCTCGACGGCGTCGAACGCGTCGTCGATCTGGTCGAGGTCGTGGCCATCGATCTCGATCACCCGCCAGCCGAACGCCTCCCATTTCTTCGCGAACGGCTCCAGGCCCATGACCGACTCGGTGGGGCCGTCGATCATGAATTTGTTGCGATCGACGATCGTCGTCATGTTGTAGATCTTGTAATGCGACGCCGACATCGCCGCTTCCCAGATCGTCCCTTCGTTGCATTCGCCATCGCCGAGCAAGCAGTAGGTGCGCCACTGGAAACCCTGCAGGCACGCGCCGAGCGCCATGCCGATGGCGATGGACAGACCATGCCCCAGCGAGCCCGTCGAGGCGTCTACGCCCGGCACCTTGAGGTAATCGAGGTGCATGCCGAACGGCGAGCCGGTTTTGTTGAAGTCGGCGAGATCCTTTTCGGGGAAGAAGCCCAGGTCGCCCAGAATTACGGCATGACCCACGCCGCCGTGTCCCTTGGAAAGGATGAAGCGGTCGCGATCTTCCCATTTGTAATCTTTGGGGTTGATGCGCAGGCGGTTGTAATAGAGTGAGACCAGAAGGTCGGTCTGGCTCATCGCGCCGCCGATGTGGCTGCCGCCGCATTTCTCGGTCACCCAGACGATTTTTTCCCGGATTTCTCTCGCTTTGTTGTAGAGCAGGCGCTTTTTATCGGCTGGCAGCGGCATGACTCCTCCTTGAGCGATCAGGGTTGCGTTCGATCGCCACCGTGCGGTATGGGGACGGTGCGCATGGTCGCCATGGGACGTAGTTGCATTCTATCCAATGAATCTGGCACGTTCGGCTGAAAACGACCGGAAGTCAGTGTACACTCCTAGCGCGGCGTGTCAAAGGAAAAACGGCGGATACTCAAGGGGTAATTTCGCCTTTGCGAGCGCTTTGAAACGCCCCGAGCACGTCTGAAGCAATTCCCTCTACTCGCCGGATTTCAGCTTCGTCCCGCCCAGATAATCGAAGTCGGCGAACTGGCTGTGGCAATCGATGCACGAACCGATCTTGCCCCGATCGCTTTCGTCGCCGGTCGGGTCGCCTTTCTCATCAAGCTGCTCGTAGTACCAGTTGTTGTTTTCGGGATCGTAGGCGTCGTCCTTTTTGATCATCAACACCATTGCTTCGACTTCGCCCGAGCCGGAGAAGTCCTCTTCCTTGATCGCCGTCGTTCCCTCAGGGACAATAAAACACATATTATCGATAAGTTCCTCGATGTTCTTCGAGTACCAGATACGGACGTCGCCATGCGGACCGCTGGCGCTTACAAATTCCGAAGTTCGGGTGAAAAACAGTTCGGACGAGGCATAGCCGGCGACGAACTCGCCCGGTCCCGGCTCCTCCCCGATCACAAACTGATCGGGCTGGCACAGCGGCTCCACTCTGTCCTCTTCGCTCGAACAGCCAACCAAAACCGCCAAGATACCGAAAATCGCGAGAGACAAGACGGTCCATGCATTGCGGGCCATGATCAAACTCCTTCGGTTAAAGGTTTGAATGGTTTCGTTTCCAGAATGGTTACATTCTGCCAGCACGTCGCTGGATTGTCGAAGGGAAAATTCAGATTGGGAGAACTTCTCGCCGCAACTCATTTTGTAGGCTTGTCGGCTATGGGTCGCGCCGACCTGCGGTCGGCTTGGCATCGCCGCTACATCTTTTGCGAGGAACGCTTCTTCTCTAGAGCGGCTTTCACAAGGTTGTAGAAAAGCTCGTCCGGCTTGTCGAGGCAGCTGGTCAGTTCGGGATGGAACTGGCAGCCCATGAAGAACGGATGGTCGGGAAGCTCCATAAGCTGCATGATCTCGCCCGAAGGATCATGGCCGCAGAAAACCATTCCCTTCTCCTTGAGGCGAGACACGTACTCGGGGTTGATCTCGTAGCGGTGCCGGAAACGGCGGCGGATCTTGGGGGCGCGGAAAATCTGCTCGGCCTTGGTGCGCGGCACGATGACCACGTCGTGCCCGCCCAGACGCATCGTGCCGCCTTTGTAGACGATCTTCTGCTGCTCCGGAAGGATGCAGACGACCGGCTCTTTTACGGTGAAGCCGTCCGCCTCGATCTCCTTGGTATTCGCCTCGGAGATGGCGCAGACATTGCGTGCGAATTCGATCACGGCAAGCTGCATGCCGTAGCAGATGCCCAAGAACGGAATCTTTTTCTCGCGGCAGACGCGAATCACCTCGATCTTGCCTTCGATGCCGCGCGTCCCGAAACCGCCGGGAACGATCACGGCGTCGATGCCGGAAAGCGCGTCATCGAGCGAGACCTTGCCGTTTTCAATTTCGGTGGTGTCCACCCAGACCAGCTGGCAGGCGGCGTCCAAATGCGCCCCCGTGTGGCTGATCGCTTCGAGAATCGAGGCGTACGAATCGTGCAGGTTCACGTATTTTCCGCAGATGGCGAGGCGGATGGGCGTTTTCCCTTCCTTGCGCATCATGCGGTCCACGAGTTCCGCCCAACGGCCCAACGAAGGAGGCGAGTAGATTTTGAGCTTCTTGTGGAGAATCTCCGTCACCCGCTCCTTTTCGTACACCAGCGGCAGGCGATAGACGGTGTCCACGTCCGCGCCGCTGATGACGGCTTCGGGTTCGATGTTGCAGAACAAGGCGATCTTCTGCTTGATCTTGTTGGTGAGCATCTCCGGGCCGCGGCCGATGATGAGATCGGGGCGGATGCCGCGCTCGTTGAGCAGCTTCACCGACTGCTGCGTGGGCTTGGATTTCTGCTCCTCGATGCCCGAGGGCACGGGAACGTAGGTCAGATGGACGAACACGATGTTGTCGGTGCCGACGTTTTGGCGCAGTTGGCGCACGGCTTCCAGGTACAGTTCATTCTCCATGTCGCCGACGGTGCCGCCGATCTCGATGAGCACGATATCGGCCCGCTCCGCCTTGGCGATCGAGTGAATGCATTCCTTGATCGTGTCGGTGACGTGGGGGATGAACTGTACCGTCTGGCCGAGGAAATCGCCGCGCCGCTCGCGGTCGAGGATCATCTTGAACACCTTCCCCATCGTCAGGTTCCAGGAAAACTTGCTGGTGACGCCGAGGAAGCGTTCGTAGTGGCCGAAGTCCATATCGACTTCGCCGCCGTCGTCCAGCACGAACACCTCGCCGTGCTCGATCGGGTTCATCGTGCCGGGGTCGGTGTTCAGGTAGCCGTCGCACTTGATGGGGATGACATTGAGGCGCCCGGACAAAAGATGCCCGATCGAGGCGGTGGCGATGCCCTTGCCCAGACCGGAAAGGACGCCGCCCGTTACAACGATGAATTTCGGACCCTTATACGACATGGACCGTCCCTTTTCTGAGGTGAAAAGTATCCCGTATCTGTTTGGATTGACTGCGAGGGGTGAGGCTGCCACGCGCCTGCATGGGGGGATTATAGTGAATCGATTTCCGAATGCAACCGGTTTTTCTCAGAACTGCAAATTATGGTCCAGCACATCCGGAGAAAAGCGACAAACACGTTAAATATCTATGAATTTTGGCGTTGCAAGATCGGGCGACTTCGGGGCCGATGCCAGGCCGGGGGCGTGGGGTTGTCAGGATCTGCAACTCGGAGGGTCTGCAACTCGGAGAAAAACGCCTGGTCGGCTGAAAAAAACAAAAAGGGTCGCGACGAGCGCAACCCTTTTATTTTTTGGCGACCCCAGCGGGAATTGAACCCGCGTTACCAACTTGAGAGGCTGGCGTCCTAACCCCTAGACGATGGGGTCGCATGATCGCGTGGTTCGGGGACTAGGAGTCGAACCTAGATTGACGGGGCCAGAACCCGTTGTCCTGCCATTAGACGATCCCCGAATTAACGTCCCGCCTCGCGCGGCTGTTCGTAGCAGAAGACGTACACCTGATTGCGAATCAGGCTCATGTTCGCGCCCGCCCAGCGGCCTTTCCCTTCCAGATTGCTGAAGTGCATGGACCGCACGTTGGGCAGCGCGATCGTCGTCGTCCGCTCCACGCCCTTCGGGTAGGCCTTCTTGTAAAACCGCTTCGCCTCGTCCCAGGAGTGAGTGAGCTTGAAACGGTTGGCCTCGACCCGCTTGGCGCTGCCGGGGACTTTGAACCCCAGGCAGGACTCCTCGGCGTAAGCCGCCGGCGCAAAGACGATCATCGTTAAGATGCTTAAAAGAACGATTGCCGTTTGGATCGCGCGCATGCGCCATATCCTCCGATGCGAGGCGAGAAACTAGCCGAAGCAGGGGCCGTTGTCAAGGAATTTCCGAGATCGGCGCGGAGGCGCGCACATTGCACGACGGCTCGCCAGCGCAAGCTGCGCCGCGCCTTTCGACGACGCGCAGAATTTTCTTGACGAACGGCTGAGAGTAATATAATCCACTCAATGTACACCTGCGTTCTACAGCAAACACGCCGCCAATGGAGGAGCGCATGTCCGCGTTTCAGGTCGATACCGCTTCGAAGCTGCCCATCGTGCATCAGGTGGCCCGCGCCCTGCGCCTGCAAATTTCGCGCGGTCGGCTCAGGGTGGGCGACTACCTCCCCTCGGTGCGCGAGATGGGCAACGAACTCGGCATCAATTTCAACACGGTGGCCAAGGCGTATCGGCTCCTCGAACGGCAGGGACTGGTGGAAATCCGCCACGGCCTCGGGGCTCGGATCGTCGCGGAGCAGATTCAGGAAGGCGGCAACAAGCAGAATTTGCTTGGCGAATTGGAAACCGTCATCTGCAACCTGACGCTTACCGGTGCAAGCCAGGAGGAAGTCGTCGATTTCTTCGCCGAAGCCATCGGCCTCCATTACGGCGAGGGCGGAAAGACAGAATCCTAACCCTACCCTTCTTTCCCCTATTCACGACCTGCAACCCATAAAACAAACAAGGGGCTCAAAAGCCCCTTGTCCGTTGACATGTCGTCCAGGCCTAAAACGGGCCGATCAACCTTTCTTCAAGGTCGATTTGTGCTGACGGAACATCGTCTTGGCGTCGCGACGGAAATCCTCGCTGAGCCGCTGCAACTGCGCCACAAGAACATCCATCGCCGGATCGTTCTTCCCTGAAAGCCGTTCCAGGTCGCGATCCACCGCCGCGAGACGCTTATCGAAAAGCGCTTCGATGCTATCCAGCGAAGCCGGGTCTGTCGCCAGGATATAGTCTTCGCTGAAAGACTTGGCTTCGGCCATGTTTTTCACCAACGCGTCGGTCGTCTGAGCCTCGCCGAGGGCGACCAACATCGGAACGAGATGCTCGCGCGGAACCTCGACCGGCTTTTCCGGACGCAAAAGCGTGTAGGCGCCTAGCAGAAACGCCAGTGCGAACACCCCAATGAAAATTCGCTTCCAAACGGCGGTCACGGCGGGGAAATTCATCGTTGGCAATCCTTCCTAGTGCGAATGCACCGCCCCAAGTTCTGCCCCTTTTATACAGCAAGATACGTACCAAGCGGTAGAACTAAGCTATATATTCGGCAACTCTCCAAAATGTTTAGCGGTTTTAGAAAAGCCCGTAAAGTAGAAACCCATATCGGCGTGCAACATATGCGTCTTTCTTGCCAGCGCGCGCAATTTCTTCGTACAATAGCGATTTCGTACATTTTTTGCGTCAACCACTAATACAGAGCAAACTGGATGCCTTTTTATTCTTGACAGTTCCGGCGCGTTAACTAGAATGACGCGTCAGTCCCAAAGTGTCATTTTCCCCTAAACCAGCGAGGGTTTCCATGGAACCGGTAGAACGCAAGCAGAGCATCTTGCAGGCGGCGAAAAAAGTATTCGCCCTGAAGGGCTATCATGCGGCCGGCGTCGCGGACATCATCGAAGAGGCGGGCATCGCGCGCGGGACTTTTTACCTATATTTCGAGAGCAAGCGCGACGTATTCAATGCGTTGATCGAGTACGTGACTCAATCCATTTCCGAGCGTCTCGAACCGATCCAGACCGACAAGGAGCATGCCATTTATCCGGCCCTGTTCGCCACCATGGAACGGATTAAAGCCTTTTTCTTCTCCGATCCGGACCTGGCGAAAATTTTCCTCCACGAAGCCACGGCTCTCGACGCCAGCGCCGCCGAGCGTTTGCAGGACTTGCGGCACCGGCTCGTTCAATGGCTTGCAACCCTGGTGCGCAAATGGCAGGAGCAAGGCATTCTGCGCGCCATCGACGCGGAAATCGCCGCGTACTGCTTCATCGGGTCGATTCGCGAGCTTTTCGAGCAATACCTGATCACCGGCTACCTCGACAAGGATTCAAGCAAAATCGTTCACGACATTCTGGACCTGTATGTCTTCGGCATCCTGATGCCGGAGTTCGACCGCCTCGCCCAAGACCACTTCAAAACCGTGAGCGAATGATCGCCGCAGGAATTCTCAACGATACGTTAAGTGGAGACGCACGATGACGGGAAATCGGAAGGTGCTGGCGTATCTGGCGACCGCGCTGCTGGCAAACCTCATGGCGGCAACGCCGGCCCATGCCGGAGCCGATTGGACCGAGATGTTCGAAGTATCCGGCTACGTGGAGAGCGACATCCGTTACATCGTCGAGAACAATCGCGGCGCGACGCCCGGCGACGGCTACAAATTCGAGTTGAACCGCAACGACGTCAATCTGCGGCTCGGCATCACGCCCGACGAGCGCGTCCGCGCCGTCGTCGATACGCGCCTGCGCTTCTACGGCTTCAACGAAGCCGCCCAATTGCCCGAATTGGTCAGCCGCGACCGGATCGACCCCTACTCCCTCCACCTCGACGAAGCCTATCTGTGGGTGAAAGGGCTTATCTGGGACGGCATCGACCTCAAGTTCGGCCGGATGATCCAGAACTGGGGCACGGCCGACCAGTTTAACCCCACCGACAACCTGAACGCCCGCGACCTTTCCGATCCGCTGGATTACTCGGCGAAAGTGCCCAATCAGATGATCGAACTCGATATCTATCCGGCGGACTGGCTGACGCTCTCGTTCGTCTGGGTGCCCGTGTTCAAGCCGTCGCAGCTTCCAGCCTCCGCTACGCTCGGCTTCGCCGTGGAGTACGGCAAGAACGGCTGTTTCGCCCGCGCGCCGACGCCGCCCTTGAGGCCGGAAGACGTAGAAACACTCGGCGAACAGTTCATGCTGCTCGACCCCTGCGCGCTGAACTTTGTCGATCCGGAGGTCAGAACGGTCAACCCGCCTCTGAAAATCGGCAACTCGCAGGCGGCGGCCAAGGCCAAGTTCCTGGTCGGCGATTTCGATTTTTCGCTGAGCTATTACTATGGCCGCTTTTCCTTCCCCGTGGCGCTGGACGCCGTGGCCTTCGTCGATGCGTCGGCGAGCCAGCCCGGCGAAATCGACGTGAAATACATCGCCGAGATCATGTATCCCCGCATGCACGTAGCCGGTTTCGATTTCTCCTACTCGGCCGAATGGCTCTTCGACGTCGGCTTCGTGGGCGAGATCGCCGTTATCTTCCCGGAGAAAGTCACGTTCGGCATGCGGGCCTACCAGGGCGGCACGGAACTGCCCAATTTGCGATTTTCGAATGTCAACGTCAGGGACGAACCCTTCGTCAAGGCCACCGCCGGCTTCGACTACACTTTCTCTTCCTGGCTGTATGCGAACTTCATGTACGTTCGTGGCTTCTTTGATGAATTCGCCGACATGTACGACGTCCATAACTACGTTGTCGGCGCGGTCGAACTGAAATTCCTCGAAGACGAAATGAAGATCCGCATCGGAACCGCCTTCAACGCCGACGATATCTCGGCCACGTTGAATCCTACGGTGACGTGGGTCGTGTATCCATCGGTGGAATTGATTGCGGGCGGACTCATTTTCTTCGGCGACATCGATCCGGAAGATCCATACGACTACGCAAAGAAGGACAAGTTCGGCATGAAGGCGGCGGGGCGGAGCGTGGCGTTTCTCAAAGGCAAGGTATCCTGGTAGGAGGCCGCGATGAAGACGACGACAAAGCAGATGCTGATAGCGGCGATCGCGGCGACAACGTTCGTTTGGGCCAGCGGTTGCTGGAAATCGGATGGCCAGGAAAGGCTCGACGAACTGTACCCGCCCGATGGCGACGAGGACGCCGAAGAACTGGACATCGCCGAGGTGGAGCTTGAAGAATTCGAAGCGGAAAGCCTGGCCGGCCGTTGGGCGCTGCACGTTTATCAGCAAGGAACGATCTCCCCTCTCGCTTCTCCGTGGGACATCGCCATCAACGACCTGTTCATCGCCGACATCGATGCGGCGCAGGAGACGATGACGCTCACCTTCTGCAATCAGATCGCCAATATCGATTCGGGCGGCGGCTCGGGAAACGCCCTGGGACAATCGAAAACGCCCGAATTGCTGCAAAACGCGATTGCCGAGTCGCCGTTGGAAATCGGCCTGCCCGGCGATGGGACACTCCCGAAGCAGACCGATCTCGTGTGGACCTGGGGCCTCCACGACATGGACGACCCCGCGAACACTCCTTTGCCCGAAGCGGCGGGCGATTCTCTCGTCTGGGACCAGGACGAAGACACGAACCCCGGCGTAACCCTGGAGATCCTCAATCCGGAAGGCCATCGCTACATGGTCCGCCGCGCCGTGTGGACCTGGCAGGCGGCGGAAATCGACGACGATTGGAGCTTCGCGCGGGGCGACGTGACTTTCCGCGTGGACGAAAAAGCCCTGGGAGCCGACAACGCGCTTTTGGAAACGGTTGCGCCGATCACAGCCAACGCCGAAGGCAACTTCTATCAGATGATCCGGGTCGGCGGCGAGGCCGACGCCGGCGATTACGATTGCGCGCGGCTGCGCGAAGAATGGCTCGGGCTCTTTCCGCAACAGGAAAATTGACGACGCGCGCCAAGGGGAACAGCCGTGACCGAATCGCACGCCAATGCGCAACCGACGTTCTGGGGCCGTCTAATCGATCTGCTGCAACGCGGACGGCTGCCGATGCTGGTCGTCTCCGCCGCGCTGACCGCCGCTTCGCTGATCGTTCTGCCGTTCGTGCCGTTTTCTTCCGACCCCACCGAATTCATGCCGCGCAGCGAACCGTCGGTGAAGCAATGGCTGGACGTGACGCAACGCTTCGGCGGTCTCGATACGCTGTTGGTCGGCCTGGCGGAACCGGAGTCGCCGCTTACGTCCAACGGTCTGCTGACGCTGGCGGCGCTCACCGAAAAACTCTCCGATCTCAAAGCGGAGGGCGTTCTCCAGGCGCGCAGTCTTGCGAACGTGACGACGATCATCGAGGATGAGGACGGCGTGCTCAACGCCGAGCTGCTGGTTTCCTCGATCCCGCGCACCGACGACGGTCTGCAAACCCTCGCCGCGCGAATTCGCGCCGACCAGCAGGTTTTCGGCTCGCTGGTCAGCCGCGACCTGCGCGGCTACATCGTTCTCATCACGCCCGATCCGCGCAAAGATCCCAAGGCTATCGGCAAGGCCGTCCGTGAAGTCGTCGAACGGGAGCACGGCCACCTGATCTCTCACTATTTCGGCGCGCCGTTTTTCGAAGTTTATGCCGCGCAAACGGCGACGGCCAAACTTCTCTGGATCGGACCGCTGTTCTTCGCTTTGTACATTGTTGTCGGGATTTTATGGCTGCGCAACTGGCGGGCCTTCCTTGCCGTGACGCTCGGCGGGGGCGTGACGCTTCTCTGGTGGATGGGCGGGCTTTACCTGTTCGGCGTCGAGGCGTCCTCGGCGGCGCTGAACGGCGCCTTGTTTCTCACAATGGCGGCTTTGATCCTCTTGGCGCGGCTCGCGGAACGCTGGGTTCGGCGCATGCCGAATTCCGAACCGGCCGGAGTATTTTCGCCGAACGTCCTGCTCATCCTGGCCGCCTTCATCGTCGCTTTCTGGCTGGTGGGACGCTCCTCCGTTCCCTTCGTATCGGCCTTCGCCCAGGCGTCGGCCGTTGGGTTGGTCGCGCTTGGAGCGTTCGTCCTGTTGGCTTTTGTCCCGCTGCTTTCGTTTTTCTCCCGCTCATCCACGGCGGCCGAGCCGCCTCAGCCGCGACCCTTGACGCTGTCTCGCTTCGCCGTCATCGTGCTGGCCGTGGCGGCGATTGCGCTGTGCGCCTCGGCGGTGCGGATCACGTTCGCCGTCACGCCGCGCGAAATGTTCGGCGAAAAAGAAGAGGTGCGGCGGACGCTCGCGTTCTTCGACGAACGCTTCGGCGGCGCGGATGTATTCCAGATCGAAGCGGCGGGAGATTTCCGCGATCCGGCCATGGCCGCCCGATTGATGCGGCTTACGGATCTTCTGGAAGGTTCCGGCGCGTTCGGCGACGTGCGGTCGATTTCGCAGGTGCTGGGTTTTCTGGGTCAGCGCTTCGGAGGCGTGCATCGCATCCCGAAAGACCGCTCGGCCATGGACAATCTCTGGTTCTTCCTCGAAGGCAGCGCGGACGTGCAGCCGCTCGTCACCGGCGCTCGTCGCGAGGCGATGATCGCGGCGCGCGTGCCGCCCGACTCGCCGCTGACACATACCGAGCGGGTTGAACGCGTACAGCGGGCGATCGCCGATTCGGAAAAACTCGGCGTCGAAGGCGCGGTTCTGCGCCTGAAAGCGCTCTGCCGCCGTTTTGATCTCGGTATTCCAGACGCCGGGATCGAAGGTCTGCCGGGCGTCGCTGAAAGCGTGAAAAAGAAAACGGACCCTGCCACGCGCCACGACAAAGCCTTGGCGGCGCTGAAAGCATTTATGGATTCGCCGGATGCGCCCTTCGCCCCGAGCGATGAGGAATGGGCCAGGCTGGCCGAGGCGTTGAAGGGCGGCGCGGAGATGGAGCCGCTGATCACCGGCATGGCCGGATTCGCGGAAATGGGCGGCGACGCCGCGATGGCCAAACAGCTCGCCGACACGCTGCGCACACGCCTGGCGGCTATTCAACTGGAAGCGGAAGCGAAAACAATTGTCGGGGAGTTGCTTGGCGACAAGCAAAATCAAGTCAATTCCGCCTTCGTCGAACGGGCTGTCGGCGTCGTCGTTGATTGGCTGGATCAGCCGACGTCGGCGGCGACTGAAATGAAGCTCATCGTCACCGGTATGCCTGTCGTCGCCGAGGAGCTGCGGGCAAGCTCGTGGAGCGGCCTCTGGCAGGGACTTCTTGTTCTGTTGGCGGCGGGTGCGCTCGCCTTCGCGCTATTCACGCGCCGGATCGTCCCCGCTTCCCGCGCCGCCTTCGAAGCAACGGTCGCCGCTATTCTGACTTTAGGGATCGGCCATCTTATCGGCCTCGACGCCGACGGCATGTCGGCCCCGTTTTATCTCGCCATACCGCCCATTTCCTTCATCCTTTCGGCGTGGACGCTGGAACGCGGCGGGCAAACGGCCACGCCAAGCCGTTTCGCCGCCGGCATGGCCTTGACGTTTGGGGTGGCTTTTGCCTCGCTGATCCTGTCCGGCATCATGCCTGTCATCCGTTTCGCCGGCATCCCTGCGTTGGGACTGGCGGTGGCCACGGTCGTTTCTCATGTATCCGCGCGAGTGGGAAGGACTGGGCTCCAATAGCTCCCCAAGGGCCGTCCGCTCCCGTTTGAAAGAGATGAAAAGGCCGTGAAATTGCAGCGAAATGCTTGACAAAAGCTCCCTTCCCTACGATTAATAAGATTTGTAGACATAAATAAGTAGTGCTCTCCATTTCCAATGCCACGAATGAGCCGACGATCCAGGGAGGTAGCGCTATGTCGTCGCTTCGCGCAAGTTTGTACGTGTTGCTTTCGCTGCTCGTCGGAATTGGCGCGTTCGCTGCCTGCACGACCGGCGGCGGCACGGCCGGCAGTGACGAGGATGGAAACCTGCCATCCGCCTGCACGATAGACAGCGACTGCTCCGACGGCTGGGTCTGCGCCAACGGCGAATGCGTGCTCAACACGGACAACCCTTGCCTGAACCAGGGCGAGTGCGCCATGGACACCGATTGCCCCGTCGGCTACCAGTGCGACTCGACTTGCACCTGTAAGCCTTTCACGCCGGAAGATGGGGATAAAACGGACGGCGACAGCCAGACCGACGGCGATGGCGCCGGAGCCGAGCCGCAGATTTCCGTCCCGGGCGAAATCGATTTCGGCGCGGTTCCGCTAGGCACGTTGAGCGAGCAGACGTTGACGGTCGGCAACACCGGCGAAACCGGACTCGAAATCTACTCCATCGAATTCGACGGAAGTTCAAGCGCGGAGTTTTCGCTCGTCAATCCTCCCGCCGATTCACAGACGATCCCACCGAATCAGACGGCCGACTTTGTCATCCGCTATACTCCCGCCGACGAGGGCGCGGATGAGGCGCTGCTGAAAATTTTCAGCAACGATCCGGCGACTCGGATCGCGGAAGTGACGTTGAAATCGAGCTACAAAGGCATCCCGGACATCGAGGTGAATCCAACCGAATTGGACTTTGCGGCGACGCGAGTCGGGTTCGCCGCCGAAGCCCAATGCATCACGATCCAGAATGTCCCCGCCGCCGAAGACGACAATAAGGTGCTCAATATTACGCGCATCGCCTTGCAGAGCGGTTCGCAGACCCATTTCGAATTGACCTCGCTGCCCGCCCTGCCCTTGCGTCTTTCCCCCATTCAGAGCGCCCAGGTCTGCGTCACGTTCCATCCGGCCGCGGAAGGCGAACTCGCCGACGCCGTGACGATCGAAAACGACGACCCGGACGAAGCCGAGCGGACCTTGCTCGTTCCGGTCGCCGGTCTTGGCGTCGAGCCGCATGTCATCGTGCAGCCCAACCCGATTGATTTCGGACACGTCTTTAGGCAAACGACGGCGCGCATCATCGCCGAAGTCGAAAACAGCGGCGGCGCCGATCTGACCATTTCGCGCATCGCCCTCTCCGGCGCGGACACCGCCGCCTTTTCATTGCAGGTCAACGGCCGGGACGGCGAAACGTCCTGGACGCTGACGCCCGCGCAAAGCCTGCCGGTGACGGTCAATTTTTCGCCCACGGCCACGCGTTCCTACGGCGCTCAGCTTGAGGTGGAAAGCGACGACCCCGAAAGTCTGGTGACCCGCGTCAATATCCTCGGCGTCGGCGCGGATTACTCGTTGCGTTTCGATCCGGGGGCGGCGCTTTTCCCGGTCACGCGCATCGGGCAATCCGGGTTGCGGACCGTCGATCTCATCAACGACGGTTCGGGCGTCGTGGCGGTGATGGATCTCGATTTCGGCGAGTCCTCCGTTTTCAGCCTGGCCGAGTCTGTTTTCCCTGTGGAAATTCCGGCCGGCGGCTCGCAGCCCGTTTCCCTCAAGTTCTCACCGACGGCGGAGCAGCTTTACGAATCGACGGCCGAGGTCATTGTCGGCGGCATCGCCACCGGGGTCATGCTTTCGCTTTCCGGCGAAGGAGGCCTGCCGCATCTTGTGGCCGTCCCGGACGACCAGTTCGCCTTTGGCGACGTGCAGCTCGGCGATTCCGCGGCTTTGCCTTTGCGCCTGGAGAATACCGGCGCGCTGGCGCTCAACGTCAGCAATCTCGGCGTGACGGTGGGCAGCGATCCCGCCTTTACGATCGATCCTTCGTCGGCCAGCTACACCATTCCCGGCGGCGGTTCCGTGCAGGTCGATGTCCGCTTCGCACCGCTCGAAGCCAATGGCACGGGCGTAAAGGTCGGCGCGCTGCATTTGAACAGCGACGACGCGGATCACGAGACCCTGGAGCTTTCGCTGGAAGGCCGCGCCGTCAATCCGACGCTGCAAATTCTCCCCTCGGCCTCCCATGACTTCGGCGAGATTCAGGCCAACACCCAGAGCGACGCCGTACTGTTCCAGCTATTCAACGTCGGCGACGGCTCCCTGGAAATCCGCGATGTGGAATTGACGGCTGGCGCGGGCGTTTTCGTGCTCGCGGGTCTGCCGGAGGAAAGCGTATTCCCCGTTATTCTCGGCCCGGGCGAGATGATGAGCTTCACCGTCGCCTTCGCTCCGCCGGGCTACAGCCCTTACACGGGACGCATAACCGTCACCACCAACGAATTCGGCGCGACGACGGCTTTGATCGATCTCGCCGGCGTCGGCGGCGGCTGCGATCCAGGCTTCCACGAATGCGACGAAGTCTGCTTCGCCAATGACGACGCCACGCATTGCGGCGCGGCATGCGCGGACTGCACGGACGGGCTCGGCGGGCACGATCAGGTGGTGTGCCAAAGCAACTACTGCCAGTATTCCTGCGTCGCTCCCTGGACCAACTGCAACGACGATCTGGGCGACGGCGGCAACGGCTGTGAGGCCAATCTGGGCAACGACGTCAACCATTGCGGAGAATGCGGCAATGCCTGCGACTTCGATCACGTAAGCCTCGCCGAGTGCGTCGATTCCGAATGCGGCATCGTTTTCTGCGACGGCAGTTGGGTGGATTACAATACGGTCGTCGAGGATGGCTGCGAGTGCTTCAGCACCGGCTCCGACGCTTACGGCGACGGGCTGGACACCAATTGCGACGGCATCGATGGCGACAAGGCTAAAATCATCTACGTCGCCCCTGGCGCGACCGGCGTCGGCACGGCCGCCGATCCGATGGGCAGCATCCAGCAGGCCATCGCCGCCGCGTCGAGCGGCTGGCAGATCTGGGTCGCCGAAGGCGCTTACAGCGGCAAGCTCACGTTGAAGGAAGGCGCGCACGTTATCGGCGGCTTCCGCTATACGCCGCCGAATCAATGGGCGCGCGCCAGCGGCGCGGTGACGACCGTCACCGTCAACACGCCCGAGGGCGTGGACAATCGCCAGGTCGGCATTTCGGCGGCCAACATCGCCAACCCGACGTACATCGAAAGCCTTACCATGACCGTGACCGCCAAT
Source organism: Myxococcales bacterium (assembly GCA_003598065.1). GTDB lineage: Bacteria > Myxococcota_A > SURF-8 > SURF-8 > SURF-8 > SURF-8. The sequence goes on from QZKR01000031.1 coordinate 135,708, forward strand.
GCCGCCGTCGCCGGTACAAATTACGGCGCCTGGCTGAAAAACTGCGGCTCCTCGCTAAAGTTCAGAAATGTTTCGATCTCCGCCGGCCAGGGCGGCACGGGCGCCAGCGGCGGAACCGGCACGGTGGGCGAAGATGGCAATGACGGCGGCCAAGGCGAGCAGGGCGTGGAAAACAGCGGCGGCACATTCTGCGAAAACGACAACGCCGAACCGGCCTACGGCGCGGGTGGAACCAGCGCCTGCGGCGCTGTTGGAGGCCACGGCGGACGCCCGGGGGACGGTGAGGACGACCCGGGACATAACGGCGAAGTGGGCTATGGCGGCACATCGGGCGGGAGTGGAGGTACGGCTCCCGACTGCGATTTTGTTGACAACAACAATTGTACCGGTTGTGGCAATTGCACCGACAACAACGGAGACGACGGTAGCACCGGCGTAGACGCCACGCAAAGCGGTTCCCCTGGCCAGGGAGGTACAGGAGAAGGAACGATCGTCGGCGATTATTGGCTCCCGATCAGCGGGGCGACCGGCGGCCGGGGCCAGCACGGATACGGCGGCGGTGGCGGCGGCGGCGGCGGCGGCGGTTGCAAACAATGCGACAGCTACGGTTCGGCCGGCTCGGGCGGCGGCAGCGGCGGCTGCGGCGGCTACGGCGGCGTGGGCGGCCAGGGCGGCGGGGGCTCTTTCGGTGTCTTCGCCATCGCAAGTTCGGCTGTCTTCGACGGTTGCGTGATCTCCGCCGGACGCGGCGGCCAGGGCGGCGCTGGAGGCGTTGGCGGCGGCGGCGGCGTGGGCGGCGCGGGCGGCGACGGCGCGCA